>DASSPH010000010.1 GCA_035699745.1 Vicinamibacterales bacterium | reverse complement strand
AACCGATCGATTCCGTGGTGGGCCGCCGGCCTGTCGGTGATGGCCACGCAGTTGAGCGCGATCACCATGATCGGCACGACCGGCCAGGGCTACAACGACGGCATGCGGTTCATCCAGTTCTATTACGGCCTGCCGATCGCGATGATCATCCTGTCGGTCACGCTGGTGCCGTTCTTCTACCGCTCGGGCGTCTACACCGCCTACGAGTACCTCGAGCGCCGCTTCGACCCGAAGACGCGCAGCTTCACCAGCCTGCTGTTCCTCGTCTCGCGGGGCATGTCGGTCGGCGCGGTGGTGTCGGCGCCCGCGGTGGTGCTGTCGCTGGTACTCGGATGGGATCTCACCGCGACGGCGCTGCTCATCACGATGCCGGCCGTCGTCTACACGATGTTCGGCGGCGTGCAGGCGGTGACGTGGACCGACGTGAAGATCATGACGCTGATCGTCATCGGCCTGATCGCCATGATCGCCGCCGCGGTGATCGGGCTCCCGGCCGGCATCAGCCTGACCGACGGTCTCGGGATCGCCGCCGCGACCGGGCGTCTCCGCAGCTTCGAGTTCTCGTGGGATCTCACCAATCAGTACACCGTCTGGTCCGGCACGATCGCGGCGCTGTTCCTCTTCTGCTCGTACTTCGGCACCGACCAGAGCCAGGTGCAGCGCTATCTCACGGCGCGCTCCGAGGGGGAGGCGAAGCGCTCGCTGCTGATGAGCGCGTACTGGAAGATCCCGCTGCAGGTGCTCGTGCTGCTGCTCGGGATCATGGTCTTCGTGTTCTACGTGTTTCACACGCCGCCGCTGCTGTTCAGCGCCGCCCAGGAGAAGCGGCTCAAGGAAGGGCCGGCGGCGGCGCAGTACGCCGCGCTCGAGGGAGAGTTCACCGGCGCGCTCACGGCGCGGAGAAGCGCCGGCGAGGCGCTGGCCGCCGCGCGGGACGGCGGAGACGAGGCGCGCCTTGCGGCGGCGCGTGACGCGTTCGTCGAGACGAACGGCTCGGTGAACGCCATCCGGACGCGCGCCTTGACGATGGTGCGCGACAACACCGGCGATCGGACGTTCACCGACGTCAACTACATCATTCCGACCTTCATCCTCACCCATCTGCCGGTCGGGTTGATCGGCATGTTGATCGTCGCCATCCTGATGGCCGCCACCGACACGATCGCCGGCGAGCTGAACTCGCTGTCCACCGCCACGGTCATCGACTTCTACAAGCGCTGGTACAGGGCCGAGGCCTCCGATGCCCATTACCTCCGCGTGTCGAAAGCGGCGACCGGCATCTGGGGGTTGATCGCGTGCGGCGTCGCGGTGTGGGCCGCGGAGCTGGGCTCCCTGATCGAGGTGGTCAACCGCTTCGGATCGTTCTTCTACGGCTCGATTCTCGGGGTGTTCATCCTCGCGGTCGCATTCCCGCGGGCCACCGGCACCGGCGCGTTCGTCGGCCTGCTCGCGGGGATGGGCTCGGTCGCCTGGGTGGCCGCGATGACCAAGGTCGCCTTTCTCTGGCACAACGTCGTCGGGGCGGTCGGCGTCGTCGTCGTCGGCCTGGTGGTCAGCGAGATCGACCGCGCGGTCAGCCGCCGGGCGCCCGAACGGATCTGATACACCCGCCCCTGTAGGAGCGTCCCCTGCCGGCCGATAGACGGGCCGTGAATCCGTCGATGCGTCCGCAGACGATTCTGATCATCGAGGACGAGGAGGGGGTCCGCTCGTTCTTCGCGAAGGCGCTGGAGCTTGGCGGCTACACGCCGATTGCCGCCACCACCGCCGAGGACGCGCTGAAGCTGATGAACCAGGGGCTGCGACCGGATGCCGTGCTGCTCGATCTGGCGATGCCGGGCATGGGCGGACTCGGCTTCCTGCTGCAGCTGGGCGCCGATCCCGTGCGGCGCCGCATCCCGGTGGCGATCGTCACCGGGCACATCGCCATTCCACAGCCGGTGCAGGCCGCCGCCGACGCGCTCGGCGTACCGGTGCACCACAAGCCGCTCGACATGGACGGGCTGCTCGCGCTCACGGATCGCCTGCTCACGCCGCGCGTGCACTGAGAATCTGTTTTTCCGCATAAGCTCATCCACGATTGAGGATGGACTTCACGCCCGTTGTGCGGGATAGTGACCGGCGGTGACGGTCCCGCTCGCGACCTCGGTCCTCGTAGTCGAAGACCACGACGACACCCGCAGTGCCGTCGAGAACCTGCTCACTCACGCCGGATTCGATGTGCGGACCGCGTCCCATGGCGCCGAAGCGCTGCGGATGATCGACCGGCACGGCATGCCGCACGTGATCGTGCTCGACCTGATGCTGCCGTGGGTCAACGGCGTCGAGGTCCTGGCGACGCTGCGCGAGCACGCGAACGGGCGCCGGGTTCCGGTGCTGGTCACCACCGCGACCGCGACGACCGAGTTCGACCTGCGCGCGTACAAGCCTCTGAAGCTGATCCGGAAGCCCTTGAACTACTCGGCGCTGGTCGCCACGATCCAGGCGCTGCTGCTCGAGACGCAGTTCATCCCATGAAATTCGTCCCGCCGCGCCGGGACTGAAACAAAACCCGCGAATCGGGGTCCTATAGCGTGCCGACGCGCTCGCGTATGGATCCGGCGGTTCGTGCGGAACCGCTCTCCTCCCGACACCGCGAGCCGTCGGCCCTTCGGCACCGCTCCCGATCGCCCGATCACCCGATCACCCGATCACCCGATGTACGATGCCCGTGTGTCGGCCAGCCCTGATGAGCCGCTGCGCCAGTGGATCTCGCGCCATCGCCGGGTGTTCGCGCTCACCGGCGCCGGCTGCAGCACGGCCTCGGGCATTCCCGACTACCGCGACGAGCACGGCGCCTGGAAACGGCGTCCGCCGGTCATGATCCAGGCGTTCCGCACCCGGCCCGCCGTCTACCGCCGGTACTGGGCGCGGGCCTACGCCGGCTGGCCGCGCTTCACCGCCGCTGCCCCGGGCGCCGCGCACCATGCGTTCGCGGCCTGGGAAGCGGCAGGAACGCTGGCGCACCTGGTCACGCAGAACGTCGACCGGCTCCATCAGCGCGCCGGCAGCCGCGCGGTCGTCGATCTCCACGACAGGCTCGACGAGGTTCTGTGTCTTGGATGCGGTGCCCGCACCTCGAGGGCGGAGCTGCAGGAGACGATGACGGCGGCGAACGCCGGATGGCATGCCGCCCCGGCGACCGCGCCGGACGGCGATGCCGACATCGACGCCGCATCCGTCGAGGCCTTCGCCGCGCCGCACTGCGGCCGGTGCGGCGGCCTGCTGAAGCCGGACGTGGTGTTCTTCGGCGAGAACGTTCCTGCCGCACGCTATGCCGCCGCGCGCGACGCGCTGGCACGCTGCAACGCGCTCCTCGTCGCCGGATCGTCGCTGATGGTGTATTCGGGGTACCGCTTCGTGCTCCAGGCGCAGGCGGCAGGCGTGCCGATCGCGATCGTGAACCGCGGCGTCACGCGCGCCGATGCCATGGCCGCGGTGAAGGTGGAGGGGGACGTCGGCGGCGTTCTGACCAGGGTGCTGTCGGCGTGCCGCGCGTGAGCGATCGCGTCTTTGCGCGCGGCCGCGGGCGTACGCTAGACTGTCTGTCTCTTCCAGGAATTGGGCGCTTGGCTCAGCGGTAGAGCATCGCCTTCACACGGCGGGGGTCAGTGGTTCGAATCCACTAGCGCCCACCAATTCCCCGACGCGATTCCCCCCGCAGGCGCGCGATTACTCGGCGGTGCCGAGCGTCTTCACCTGGGCGATCAGCGCCTGCAGGGCCCGGGTGTAGGCCGCGTCTGCGGCGCCGAACGCCTTCACGTAGTCCGCTTCCGTGAGCTTCGCCTTCTTCCAGGCGCCGTCGAAGGTCGTGTTCGACGCCGCGCTCTCCAGGCTGTCCGGCGGATTCGACCCCGACGGCCGGATCACCAGCCCGTTGGCGTAGACGTCGTTGATCAGGACTTTCGATCCGGGCACCGAGGCGGACGACAGTTCGGCGTAGACCGCGCGATAGTCCTTGCGCGCCAGGAGCTCGGTCAGGAGCTGCGGGGCCGAATACTTCGCCGAGACCACGAGCAGCTGCGTGCCCGGGAAGTACAGCGCCGCGATGTAGGACCCGGGATTCTGCGCGTCGGCGACCGCAATCGCGTCCAGCTTCTTCTGGTCGAGCAGGCCGGTGAGCTGCTTCGCCAGGTCGACCGACCGGGTGTCCTGCGCGCGCGCCGCGGCCGGCGCGACCATCATCGTGGCGAGTAGAACGAAGGCGAGTCCCGTCTTCATGCGCCCTCCCACGCTAGCCGATGAACAACGCGTCTTCTTCTTCGACCCCGGCCGGCCGCCGGCTGTCCCGCATCTGCCGGAGCGCGCCGAGGCCGGCCTTCAGCGCCGCCGCGATCGCCATGCCTTCGCGCACCGGCGTGATGATCGCCTGCTGCACGATCGCGGACGTCTCGTCCACGCGGCGGGTCAGGTCGGTCACCAGCCGGTCGATCTTCTGCGCCTGCGCGGAGGCGAGGGCCGCCGTCTTCGAGGCCTCGTCGGCAATCTGATTCGCGCGTCCGATCAGCGGCCGGATGTCCTTCTGCAACGTCGCGACGATCTCACGGACCTGGAGTGCGACCCTGGCGAGCACGACGAGGGCGCCGATCTGCATCACGGCCATCAGCGCCGTCGACACGGCGATGACGCCGAGAAATGCCTGGCTCCACTCGTTCACACGCCCTCCCCCGGCGGAGCGATCGGCGATCCGCCGCGCGCCTGCTCGTAGGCCTCGCGCCCGCGCTCGAACGCCTGGTTCAGGTTCTCGCGCTGCCGGTGCCACATGTCGCGCCCCTGGCGCGCCGCTTCACCCGCGCGCTCGCGCCCCTCGCGGGCCTTGTCGGCCAGCAGCCGCCGCGTCTCTTCGCCGGTCGCCGGCGCCATCAGCAGCGCCACCGCCGCTCCAGTGATCGCGCCGAGCACGAACGCCACGACGACGGTGCCGGCTCCGCTGTCATCTCGCGCCATATGTCTCCTCTGTCTGCCGCTGTCCGCTCTTCAGAAGATGCTGACCCGCACGTTGAGGTACTTCTTGGGATCCTGTTTGATCGCCGCGATCAGCTCTTTCAGCTCCTTCGCGGCTGAGTTCATATTGTCATACATCTCTTTGTTGTGCAGCAGCTGGCCGGCCGTCCCCTGGCCCGAATTCAGGTTGCGGGTCAGGTCGTCGAGGCGCGCGATCGTGCTGTTCAACCGATCGTACAGCTCCTTTTCCGTCAGCAGCTTCCCGGCGGTGTTGTCGTTCCGCGTCAGCCGCGCGCTGACCTGCTCGAAGTTGCCGCTCGTCGCGGTCAGCGACTTCGCCAGCCGATCGTCCTTGAGGAAGGCGCCCAGGCTGCCCTCGCCGGCGTTGATCCGGCGGGTCATGTCCTGCAGGTTGTTCAGCGAGCCCTGCAGTTCGTCGTAGACCCGGGAGTCGCGCGTGAACTTGCCCAGCGTACCCTGGCCGCGGTTGATCGACGACGCCACCGCGTTGGCGGACGCGACGAAGGCGTTCAGCTCGCGATAGAGCTCCTCGTCCGTGAACAGCTTGCCGACCGAGCCCCGCCCGTCGCGAATGTCCTTCAGCAGCGCCGTCGCGTGCTCGATCCCCTGGTTCGCGGTCTCGGCGACGTCGGCGAGCTGCGCCGCCGGGCGCCGCGACTTGATGACGTCGCCGTCCTTCAGCGGCGTTCCGGTGGAGGCCGGCGACACGTCGATCAGCGGCTCGCCCAGCAGGCTCATCGACCCGATCGACGCGAACGAATCGGTGGTGACCCGCGACTGGTTCTCCTTCTTGATCGACAGATGGACGTCGACCCCCGTGCCCGACAGTTCCACCTTCGTCACCTTGCCGACCTCGACGCCGGCCACGCGGACGATGGCGCCGCTCTTCAGCCCCTGCACGTTGGGGAAGCTGGTCTTGAGGTCGTAGCGCTCCCACGCGAATCCGCTCGCCCCGCCGACGGCGACCACCAGCACGGCGGTGAGCGCCAGCGCAATCACGGCCATGACGCCGATTTTCAGTTCCGACCAGGCGAGCGATCGAGTCCTAGGCATTGCTGAGTCCTTGCTTGTGTCCGGTTGGAGTGTATCGGTTCTCGGTCATCGGCAGCGGTCACGACAGAAACGACTGCACGTACTCGTCATGCCGGGCGAGCGCGCGCAGCTCGCCGGCGTTCCCCTCGAAATGGATGCGGCCGTCCTTCAGCATGATGAACTCGGCCTGCTGCGCCTTGTCGTCGTCGGCCTTGGCGAACGACACCTCGCTGCCCTCGCGCGTCGCCGCGTGCTCGGCGACGAAGAACGCATCGCGCAGCTGATGCGTCACCAGCACCGAGCTGACCCCCTCGAGATCGCGAAGCTTGATGATCTCCTCGTCGACGCTCAGCGACGTGATCGGGTCGAGCCCGGTCGTCGGCTCGTCGTAGAGCAGGATGCGTGGCTTGGCCGCCATCGCGCGCGCGATCGCGACGCGGCGCCGCTGGCCGCCCGACAGCTCGGACGGCATGCGATCGATGAACTCCCCCAGGCCGACGAAGCCGAGCACCTCCTCGACCCGCGCGTTGGCCTTGTCGATCGGCCACTGCAGCTCCTCGAAGAGCTTGTAGCCGACGTTCTCGCGGACGGTCAGCGAATCGAACAGCGCCCCCTCCTGGAACACCATGCCGAGATCGGCGCGCACGCGCATCAGCGCGTCCTCCGACATGCCGTCGATCTGCTCGCCGTTGACGAAGATGCGGCCGGTGTCCGGCCGCAGCAGTCCGAGCGCCAGCCGCAGGATCGTCGACTTCCCCGCGCCGCTCGCGCCGAGGAAGATCTTGGTGTGGCCGGTCTGCAGCGTGAAGCTCACGCCGCGCAGGATCACCTTCTCGTCGAACGCCAGATTCACCTGATCGAACACGACGATCGGCCCGCCGAACGCCAGCGCTTCGTCGAGCAGCGCCGAACGGGAGGTATCGAGCGGCGCCATCTCAGTAGATCAGCACGATCAGGACCTTGGTGACCATGAAGTCGACCGCGATCACCGCGACCGAGCTGGCGACGACGGCGAGCTTGGTCGAGCTGCCGACGCCCTGCGTGCCGCCCGTCGTCCGCATGCCGACGTGGCAGCCGATCGTCACGATGGTGAACCCGAGGAAGATCGGCTTGATGATCCCCATCCAGACGTCCTGGATGTAGAGCCCCTGGACGACGCTGCTCCAGTAGACCGAGCTGGCGACGTGGAACTGCAGCACGGTGACGACCCAGCCGCCGACCATGCCGATGCCGGTGGCGAGGATGCTGAGCAGCGGCATCATCAGCACCCCGGCGAGGACGCGCGGCACCACCAGCTTGCGGACCGGATCGGTGCCGAGCGCGCGCAGCGCCGCGATCTGATCGGTGACCTGCATCGATCCGAGCTCCGCCGCGATGCCCGAGCCGACGCGCCCCGACACCATCAGCCCGCTCAGCACCGGGCCGAGCTCCTTCACCATCGAGGCGCTGATCAACCGGCCGATCATCGATCGCGCCCCGAACTGATCGAGCGTCATGCCGGAGTTGAGCGCCAGCACCATCCCGGTGAACAGCCCGGCGAGCAGCACGACGGTCAGCGACCCGATGCCGATGGCGTCGAACTGCTCGATGATGTCGCGGTAGTAGATCGGACGCGAGAAGGTCCCCCGCGCCACGCGGGCGAGCAGGCGGACGTACTCCTGGACCTCGAGCGTCGCGTCCTTCGCCCAGGACTCGATTCGCTTGGCAGGCAACTAGCGGCGGCTCCCGACCAGGCCCAGCTCGCGCGTCTTGAGCTGCCGAATGCGATCGCGCAGGGTGGCGGCCTTCTCGAACTCGAGGTTCGCCGCCGCCGCCTTCATCTGCTGCTGGAGCGCGTGCACGTGCGCATCCAGCTCCGCCTGCGTCTTGAACAGCCCTCCCTCGTCGGCGCTGGTGCCGACGGTGACGTAGTCGCGCTCGTACACGCTGGTCATGACGTCGTCGATGCTCTTGACGATGGAGGCGGGGGTGATGCCGTGCTCCAGGTTGTAGGCCTCCTGGATCCGCCGCCGGCGATCGGTTTCGTCGATCGCCGTCCGCATCGAGTCGGTGATCCGGTCCGCATACATGATGGCGCGCCCATTCACGTTCCGGGCCGCGCGCCCGACGGTCTGGATGAGCGAGCCGGACGAGCGCAGAAAGCCTTCCTTGTCGGCGTCGAGAATGGCGACCAGCGAGACCTCGGGCAGATCGAGCCCTTCACGCAGCAGGTTGATCCCGACCAGCACGTCGAAGGTGCCGCGCCGCAGGTCGCGCAGGATCTCGATCCGCTCGAGCGTGTCGATGTCGGAGTGCAGGTAGCGCACCTTGACGCCGAGCTCCTGGTAGTACTGCGTCAAGTCCTCCGCCATCCGCTTGGTCAGCGTCGTCACCAGCACGCGCTCGCCGCGCGCGGCGCGTTCGCGGATCTCGGCGAGCAGGTCGTCGACCTGCCCCTTGACCGGGCGGATGTCGATGATCGGGTCGACGAGACCGGTCGGCCGGATGATCTGTTCGACGACCGCGCCGCCGGATCGGTTCAGCTCGTAGGGGCCGGGGGTGGCGGAGACGAACAGCACCTGGCCGACGCGCGTCTCCCACTCCTCGAAGTTGAGCGGCCGGTTGTCGAGCGCGGACGGCAGGCGGAACCCGTAGGCCACCAGGACTTCCTTGCGCGAGCGATCGCCGTGATACATGCCGCGGATCTGCGGCACCGTCTGATGGCTCTCGTCGACGATGGTCAGCGCGTCCGGCGGCAGGTAGTCGAGCAGCGTCGGCGGCGGCGCGCCCGGCGGACGGCCGGTGAGGTGGCGCGCGTAGTTCTCGATCCCGTGGCAGTAGCCGATCTCCTTGATCATCTCGAGATCGAACATCGTGCGCTGGTGCAGCCGGTGGGCTTCGAGGACCTTGCCCTCGGACTCGAGCCTGGTCCGGTACCACTCGAGCTCCGCCTTGATGCTCTCGACCGCCATCTTCGTCCGCTCTCGCGGCGCGACGAAGTGCGTCTTCGGGTAGATGGCGACCTTGTCGTGCCGCCGCAGCGTCTTGCCGGTCAGCGGATCGAAGGAGCTCAGCTCGTCCACCTCGTCGCCGAACAGCTCGATGCGCAGCGCGTTCTCCTCGTAGGAGAGATAGACCTCGACGATGTCGCCGCGCACGCGGAAGACGCCGCGGGCGAAATCGTGGTCGTTGCGCTCGTACTGGATTTCGACCAGCTTGCGCAGGATCTGCTCGCGGTCGATGCGCTGCCCGCGCTCGAGCGGCAGCATCATCCCGTAGTACGCCTCCGGCGAGCCGAGGCCGTAGATGCACGACACCGAGGCGACGATCACGACGTCCCGCCGTTCGAACAGCGAGCGGGTCGCCGACAGGCGCATGCGATCGATCTCGTCGTTGATCGTCGCTTCCTTCTCGATGTACGAGTCGGTGGTCGGAACGTAGGCTTCAGGCTGGTAATAGTCGTAGTAGCTGACGAAGTACTCGACGGCGTTGTCGGGGAAAAAGCGCCGGAATTCCTGGTAGAGCTGGGCGGCGAGCGTCTTGTTGTGCGCCATCACCAGCGTCGGCCGGTTGACGCGGGCGATGCACTGCGCCATCGAAAAGGTCTTGCCCGAGCCGGTGACGCCGAGCAGCACCTGCGCGGGGTCGCCGCGCTGCAACCCGTCGACGAGCTCGTCGATCGCACGGGCCTGGTCCCCGCGCAGCTCGAAATCGGTGACGAGGTGGAAGCGGTCGTACTTCGACGCCATTGAACCCGAGATCGTACCACGGTCTCGGGCGGGGGACGGGTGGTTCGGGTTCCACGGGTTGCACAACGGGTTCTCCGGGTTCTCCGGGTTCTTCGGGTTCTACGGGTTCGGGTTCTACGGGTTCGGGTTCTACGGGTTCGGGGTTCTACGACGGGTTCTCCGGGTTCTCCGGGTTCTACGGGTTCGAACCCTGAACCCGAAGAACCTGAACCCGAAGAACCCGGAGAACCCGGAGAACCTGGAGAACCCGTGACGGGAACCCGTGACGGGAACCCGTCCCCCGCCCCCCGCGTTATGACCCCTGCTTGTACGGCGCGAAGTACCCGGACCGCGTGCGGAGGCGGGCGCCTTTGAGGTCCTGGCGGAGAAGCTTGATCTCCACCGGGCGCCAGGCGCCGTCGGTGCGCGGGTCGGAGGAGAGGTAGCCGAGCGTGTAGCGGCCGGCCAGCTCGGCGCGGATCTTTTCGAACACGCCGTCCAGATCCTTGGCCACACCCGGGAAGTACGCCTGGCCGCCGGTCAGGCTGGCGACGCGCTCGAGTTCGCTCCTCTGCTGCATCCGCGCGCTGCCCTGGTGCTCCATGTAGCCGATCGCGTAGACCGTCACGTCCGACGCCTTGCAGAGATCGAGCATCTCCGAGAAGCTGATCGCGCTGCGCGTGTCTCCGCCGTCGGTATACAGCACGAGCACCTTCTGCCCGTCCTGCTGCTGCGCGCCGTTCAGGTACACGCCCATGGCGTCATAGAGGGCCGTCCAGCCGTCCGGCTTTCGCGCCCGGATGCGCTCCACCAGGCGCGGATAGCTCTCCGGCGCGAAGCGCGCCACGCGGACCTCCGTGTCGAAGTCGACCAGCGTGACGTCGGCGGCGTGATCGAGCGTGTTGACGAACTTGATCGCGGACGTCCGCGCGTCCGCGAGATCCTTCGCCATGCTGCCGCTGGTGTCGAGCAGCAGGCCGATGTGCAGCGGCGGCGCCTCGGCGGGATTCCCGGCGGCGAAGAACTGCACCGCCTGCTTCTTCCCCGCTTCGACGACCGCGAAGTCGTCACGCGTGAGTCCGGCGATCGGCTTGCCCTGCTTGTCGACCACCGAGACGCCGAAGTGGATGAGATCCACGCCCGCACGGAACGTCGGCTGCTGCGCGGCCGGCGTCAGCCCGCTGGTCAGGACGAGAGCGACAGCGATCCCAGCACGGTTCATGGTAGCCCCCGGTATCTGCTGCGCGATGATACCGCCGATCGGCAGCCCGTCAGAACACCTTGTAACCGCTGAGGCGGACCACGTGGGTGCCGCGCCGCCCTTCGGCGTCGATTCCCTGCAGGCCGTAGCCCCACTCGACCGCGATCAGCGTGCCGAACGGCGCCGGCGCCTCGAGCGCCGCGCCGAGCCCGGGGTACTGGCGGAGGCCGCGCCCGAATCCGGGATCGCGCACCACCGCGCTGTCGGCGAAGCCGTCGAGCCGCAGCACGCGGAACAGCGACATCGCGGCCGCCGTCCGGATCACGCCGCCGCGGTCGTAGCGGATCAGCGCCGACGGATACCCGTGCAGGCGGTTGTCGAAGGTGCCAAACGCATACCGGCTGAAGCGATCCAGGCCGCTGCCGCCCATCACCGCGGCTTCGACGCGCGTGGTCAGGCGCCGCGACCAGGCGCGCGATCGCAGCACGCTGGCGCCGTAGCGCTGGTAGTCCGCCTCGTCGGCGCTGAACGCCGCGCGCTGCGCCGGCAGCCCCCAGGCGCGCCAGCCGATCCGGCGCGAGTAGCTGCCCCAGATCGATCCCTGCCACCCGGCCCGCTGCATGTCGAGGCCGAGGCGGATCGTGTGCGCGTTCTGGTTGCGCGGCACCACGAACTCGGGAGCCGTCACCTCGTGCCGCGCGTAGCGGTTGTAGTCCCACCCGTATTCGATCCGCACGGCGGTCCGCGGCGACAGCGGGCGCAGCAGCCACACCGCCGCCTGCGCCGGCCGCTGCCGGATGTCCAGCGGATACTGCTCGCGCCCGTTCTCGAAGGCGCGATCGTTGTACGACGACGCGATGCCGAAGGCGCGTCCGGCGAGCTGCCAGCGGGTGCCGCGCAGCGAGGGGGTCGAGAACGCCAGCTGGCCATAGGTGCCGCCGAAGAAGCCGTTGAACTGCGTGCCGGTCCCGAACAGATCGAAGTCCACATAACTGACGCCGGCGAACGGCAGCGGCCGGGAGATGTTCGGGTCGACGATCGCGCCGAACGCGAACGTCCGGACGCGCGTGGCGCGGCCGGCAACGACGCGGAGGCCGTCCGCGGCCGGCCCGCCCGCCGCCTGCCCCGGCTCGCCGGTCGCCTTCGCCATGTAGCGGAATCCCTGCGGCGTGTCGCGCAGCATGACGTCGTCGGACGCGAGCGCGGCGGCGCGCCGTCGGGCGAAGTCCGGCGCGTTCACGGCGTGACGGTCGATGACGAGCAGGCGGTGGATCGGCGTGCGCACGCTGGCGCCTTCGTAGGTCTGGCGCACGTCGGAGCGCGCGAGCAGCCAGCGTCCCTGCGCGTCGGGCGCGAACGTGTCGGTCTGCTCCGAGGCGACGATCGCGCCGCGAAGCCCGGTCTGTGCCGCCGAGACCTGCACGAGGGCGAACGTCGCGCTGTCGATCCAGGCGCGGCCGCGGTAGTACGACGCCGCCGCACCCCGATCGGCACGCGCGGCAGACTCCGGACCGAAGGAGACCACGTAACAGTCGCGTCCGCGAATCCGCTCGCGGCCGTCGAGCCGATACCGGTAGACGTCGGTGAGGGTGATCGTCAGCGGCGGCGCCGCGGCGCGCTCGGGTTCGATGATCGGCAGCTTCGGCACGCCGCCGCGGGCATCGAACGCGACCCCATTGACCCGGATGTTCGCCTGGCGGACCTCGACGATCCCCGATCCCCGATACAGGGTCGCGTCGGACGTGATGGTAACGGGCGCGACGAAGCCGGGCGCCTCGAACGTCAGCGCCATGCTGCCCTCGGAAATGACGCTGTCGATCTCCGCCGTCTGCCGCGCCGCGGCCGCCTGATGCCGCGCCAGGATCTCTTCCACCGTGAGCGCGCGCGGAGCGGCGACGTCGACGCCCTCGGCGAAGCGGCCGCTCTCCCCGGCGTGCACGAGGAATACGGACACCGTCGCGAGATCGAGGCGCTCGATCGCGGCGCCGGAGACATCAGACACGACGGTGGCTGGAGGAAGGCAGCCGGCCGTCACCCCGAGCAGATCCAGCGTGCGCGGATTCAGGTACGTCGGCACCGGCGCTCCGCCGCACGAGAGCGCGCGTTCGCGCATGGGCACGAGCCCTTCCGGCAGCCAGCGCTGCAGCACCGCCGCCGCCCCCGCGATCCGCGCGGCTGTGCCCTCCGCCTCCGGCAGGATCCAGATCCGGAGCGCTCCATCGTGGGGCTGCGCGAGCACGTCGGCCGAGAGCATCGGCGCCGCCGGCGGCACGAAGGCGTCCGCGTACGGTTCCACGCCGCGCTGACGCAGGTCCGCGGCAAGACTCGCCGTCGCCGCGACCATCAGCGCCGCGGCGGAACGCCGTCCGCGGGCGTCCGCCAGCGCGCGCTTCAGATCGAACGCCAGCCGCTCGGGATCTCCGGCGAGTGGCTCCAGGATCAAGAGGTCGACATCGGCCGCGAGGACCGGGTCCGCCTCGGCCGGGGTGCCGATCACGTGGAGACCTGGACGCGCGCCGCGCGAGCGCAGCGCGTCGAGCGCGGACTGCCACCCGCGCGCCCCGGGGGTGACCCGCACGACCACCCGCGCGCCGTCCAGCCGCGGCGGGAAGTTCTCCACCTGCCGGGGCGTGACGCTCGCCACCTGGCAGGACGCGCATGGCACACTGGGCGTCCCCTGCCCGGCCGCGGGGGCGCCCAGCCCGACAAGCAACGCCGAGAAGGCGTATACTTGGCGTTTGGCGTGCCTCCGCAATCGGGTGAAGGCGTAGTGCAGGGCCGCGACCCTGCCGGGATCTAAGTTGCGCGTTCTGGCCATTTGTCAGGATGAACTGGTCATCCGGTCGCTCGACGAAGTATTGCAGCCGAGCTTCGAGGTTGACTTCCTTGTCGAAAGCCGGCCCCTCGCGCGGCGTCTCCACGACGCCGGGATCGAGGTCGCGGCCGGCGATCCGAGGCGCGTCGATACCTACCTGAAAGCCGACATCACCCCCACCACCTGCTTCATCGTCGAAGACAACGGCAAGCGAAGTACCAAGAAAATCCTCGAGGCGCTGCGGGACGCCGGCGGCACCCTCATCTACGTGCTGCACACCGGCAAGCGCGCCGCGGGCCTGAAGATGGACGGCGACGGCGAGATCACGCACCTCAGCGTGGCCGAGCTGCTGCGGCCGACGCTGGTCACCGAGCTGAGCCGTTCGATGACGCGGGCGCGGGTGCAGCAGTACCAGCGCTACTTCGCGGATGCCGACCGGGTGCTGATTCTGCTGCACAACGACCCGGATCCCGATGCGCTCGCCAGCGGACTGGCGCTGCGCAACCTGCTGCGGCGGACGAAGACGACCGCGATCATCGGCGCGGTGCAGGGGGTCACGCGGCCCGAGAACCTGCGGATGGCGAACATGCTCGACATCCATGTCGAGCCGGTGACGCCGGCGTCGTTCGGCGCCTTCGATCGCATCGCCACGGTCGACGTGCAGCCGCATTATTTCGGCGGCATGCTGGATCGGGCGGATCTGGTCATCGACCACCATCCCGAGCAGCCCGGCTACACCGCGTTCTTCAAGGACATCCGCGCCGATTACGGCTCGACGTCGACGATTCTGACCGAGCACCTGCGGGCCGTCGACGTCAACATCTCCGAGCGCACCGCGACGGCGATGCTGTACGCGATCAAGTCCGACACGCTGTTCTTCGCGCGCCACACCAACCGCGTCGATCTCGAGGCGTTCACCTTCCTCTACCCGCTGGCCGACGCGGCGCTCATCCGGAAGATGGAGGGCGCTGAAATCACGCTCGAGCGCCTCGACTACGTCACCCGCGCCAGCCAGCACGGCATCCTGCGCGAGCAGGTGTTCACCGCGTTCATCGGCGAAGCGCCGCGCGAGGACTTCATCCCCTACACGGCCGACTTCTTCCTGCAGCTCGAAGACGTGAAATGGACGATCCTCGCCGGCGTCGTCGGCTCGACGTTGATCGTGAGCGTGCGCAACCTCGGCTACTCGCGCAACGCCGGCGAGTTCGTCAAGCGCTGGTTCGCCGACATCGGCTCCGCCGGCGGGCACCGGGCGATGGCGAAGGCGGTGGTCCCGATGGACCGCTTCCGGACGAAGTTCGGCGAGCTGGACGGCGCCGCGATCACCGAGCGCCTGGCCGACCTGGCCGACCAGTTCCTGCACGAGCCCGCCACCGAGAAGAAACTCACCGCTGCGCGCTGACACGCGTCGACGACGACCGCGCCGCCACAAAGACCCTGAAGATCACGAAGTTCTCGAGAAGACCCATTTCGTCTTCTTCAGGTCTTTGTCGTCCTTTGTGATCTTTGTGATCTTTGTGATCTTTGTGTCCTTTGTGATCTTTGTGCCGGAGCGTGATCCGTGACGGCGCGCTTCAGCTGGCGCCGAGCGCCTGATCGAGATCGTCGATCAGATCCTGCGGGTCCTCCAGGCCGATCGACAGGCGCGCCATGCTCGCGGTGATGCCCGCTTCGGCGAGCTGCGCCTCGGTGTGGCCCCACTGCGACGTGAGCACCGGAAGGCTGCAGAGGCTTTCGACGCCGCCCAGGCTGGCGGCGCGTCTGAAGACCTTGAGCCGATCGAAGAACCGCTCCGCGCCGGCGAGTCCGCCGCCCACGTCGACGCACACCATGCCGCCGAACCCGGACATCTGCCGCTTCGCCAGCGCGTGATCCGGATGTGATTCGAGGCCGGGATAGTAGACCGCCGCGACCCGCGGGTCCTTCTCCAGCCAGCGGGCGACGGCAAGGCCGCTGGCGTTGTGGCGGGTCATGCGGACGTCGAGCGTCTTCAGCCCGCGCCCGATGGCGTAGGCCGCCTGCGGATCCGCGATGCCGCCGAGCATCCGGCGGGCCTTGTCGATCGGCGCGAGCAGGTCCGCCGGCCCCGCCAGCGCGCCGGCCGTCACGTCGCTGTGCCCGTTCAGGTACTTCGTCACGCTGTGCATCACGATGTCGACGCCCAGCGCGATCGGCCGCTGATTGAGCGGACTCGCGAACGTGTTGTCGATGATCGACACGACGCCGCGCCTGCGGCAGGCAGCGGCGATCGCCGCGACGTCCACGCAGCGCAGCGTCGGGTTGATCGGCGACTCGAACCACAGGACCCGGGTCCGTTCGCTGATGACGCGTTCGGGGGTCGCCAGTTCATCGGTGGTCACGAAGCGCGCCTGGATGCCGAAGCGCGAGAGCAGATCGGCGAGCAGGTGCAGCGTCCCGCCGTAGATCGCGGCGCTGCAGACGACTTCATCGCCGGCCTCGAGCAGCCCCACCAGCGCGGTGGACGTCGCGGCCTGGCCGCTCGAGAGCAGCATCGCGGTCCCGGCGCCTTCGAGGGCGGCGATGGTCTTCTCCACCGCAACGACCGTCGGGTTGCCGTAGCGCGAGTAGAGGAACTTCTCCGACCGTCCCTCGTTGTACGCGCGCACCTCCGCCGCGTTCTCGAAGATGAACGTCGTCGTCTCGTAGATGGGAGTGGTGAGCGGACTGGCGTGGGCGTCCTTGCCCTGGCTCCCCTGCACGATCGTTGTCGCTGGTCGCATAAATCAACAATCTTCAATCCGTCGATCGGCACTCGCCACTCGTCAATCGTCGATCGCCAATCGCCAATCGCCAATCGCCAATCAGGATTGGACCGTCACAATCCGTTCCCCGCTGGCGGCGACCACCGGCTCGATGAACTGATGGTAGGCATCCTCGTAGCCGCGGTCGACCAGCTCACCGAGGCTGTAATAGCGATCCGACCGCTCGTCGTAGACGCCGCCGAAGTCGAGCGGCCCCACCGGATTGTGCGCCGGCCGTACGACGTAGAGTCCGGCGAACCTCGAGGCCGAGCGCTCGAGCGCGTCCCGCAGGTCGGCGGCTTCGAACGACGCCAGCTGCTCGGCGGCGCGTCCCCGGAAATCGCCGCGCGCGGAGCTGAGCTCGTGCGGCTTCCCTGGAGGCGGTGATGCCGACAGTACCAGGACCTGCTCGACGCCGGCCACCGCGACCTCCTCGAGGAGGCGTTCGAGCGAGCCGGGACGATCGCACAACCGGTGCGTCTCTCCCCGCCATGCGCCCTCGGTGGGAAACCGCAGCAGATGCGGATCGGTCGCCACCGGGGTGGCGAGGTTCGCCGCCAGCGCATCCATGACATGTTCGCGTCCCACGCCGGCGAGATCGACGGCCTCGGCCTGACGCGTGCCGGCGTCGCCGGCGCGGCCGAAGAACCGCTGCCGGTGCCCGTCGGCGAGCAGCGCGAACAGCACGTCCTGGCGGGCGTCCATGTCGTGCGCCACGAGCAGCAGTTCCCGGAAGCCGGGCTGCCCCAGGTTCTCCACCAGCAGCTCCATGTAGCGCCGCCCGAGATCCTTGCGCGGCGGCGCGGCGATCGCCGCCGCGCCGCGAATCAGGTTCCACAACTCGCCGCTCGCCCGGTCGACCAGGAAGCCCGCCGACACCGGCGATCCGAACAGGCGCCACAGCGCGCCGTGCGCGCTGCGCCGCCGCGACGGCGCCCGCCATGCGCTGACCGCGAGCCCGGCGGCCAGCGCGCCGACCGCGACCAGCAGACAGAAGACGACGAAGCGCGGAATGATCGTCGGAAGCGCAGTGGGCGCGAACAGCGTGTCGAGGGTGCGGGCGTAGAACGACGTCACCGCGTTCGACGCGGCGGTCAGGTTGATCAGCCAGAGCGCGACGCCGATCCCGCCGGCGACGACGCCGAGCGCGGAGAGCCCGAGCGGCACCGCGAGGAGCGCCACCGCGATCGCCATCGCCCACGCGGCGATGCGCAGCGGCAGACGCCATCGGTAGGCCTGCGCGATCGCCGCGCTCTTCCACAGTCCCTCGCGATCCCACAGCCGCTGTCCGCCGTCCACGGCGGCGAACATGGCGCCGAGCGCGCCGATGCCGCGGCCGGCGGCGAGATCGATGCGCACCCCCGCTTCGTGGAGCGCGCGCAGCACGCCGGCGTGATACGCGCCGGCGGTACCGGTGCCGGTCAGAACGACGGCGGTGCGGAGACGTGTCGAATACGAGCGGGGGCTGCCGGGCGGGGCGTCGGTGGTGAGCACCGTCAGTCGTGGATCGTGACCAGCTTGGTGATCTCGAACCGCCGTTCCGTGCCGTTGGGGGTCTTCACCACCACTTCGTCCCCCTCTTCCTTGTTGAGCAGGGCGCGGCCGATCGGCGACGCGGTGGAGATGAGCCCGTCCTCGACGCTGGCGTCTTCGGGCATCACGAGCTGGTAGACGATCGTCTGGCCGTCTTCTTCGAGCGTCACCGTCGATCCGAACCCGACCTTGTCGCGCGGAATCCTGTCGAGGTTCATGAGCTGGATCTCGCTGACGCGCTTCTGCAGCAGACTGATGCGCGATTCGACGAGGCGCTGCCGCTCCTTCGCCGCCTGATACTCGGCATTCTCGCGCAGATCGCCGAGCTCCCGCGCGCGCTTGATCTCCCGCGGCAGCTCGGTCTTCAGCTCCCGATCGAGCTGCGCGATCTCGTCCTCGAACTTCTTCAGGATCCGTTCCTTCACCAGGGCGATGTTAGCAGAATCGGGACCCGTGGAATTGACAGTAATATCCAGCAGGATGGAACGGATCAGCAGCCGCCAGAACGCGGTCGTGAAGCGATTCCGCGATCTGGCGCGCCGCGCGCGCGCGGCTGGCGCCGGGGGGCGCGGACACGCGGCGCGCGGCCGCCCGGCCACGGACGTGCTGGACGTGCTCCTCGACGGCGAGCACCTCGTACACGAGGCGCTGGCCTGCGGCGTCGCCGTCGAGATCGCCGCGGTCGCCGAGACGGGGCTTGCCGGCGGACACGGACCGCTCGCCGCCATCGCGCGTGATGTCGGCCGGCGCGGCGGCCGCGTCCTCTCGGTCACCGATCAGGTGCTCGCCGCGATGAGCCCGGTCCAGCATCCCTCCGGCGTCGTCGCGATCGGACGCGCGCGGCCGGCCGATCTGCCGGCGGTGTTCTCGAACGCCGCCCACGTTCCGCTCGTCGTC
Source organism: Vicinamibacterales bacterium (assembly GCA_035699745.1). Classification (NCBI taxonomy): domain Bacteria; kingdom Pseudomonadati; phylum Acidobacteriota; class Vicinamibacteria; order Vicinamibacterales; species Vicinamibacterales bacterium. The sequence goes on along the minus strand of DASSPH010000010.1, from coordinate 130,493 downwards.
GTCGCCGCCGGCGTGCAGGACCCGGGCAACGTCGGCGCGATCGTGCGCACCGCCGCGGCCTTCGGCGCCTCCGGCGTGATCGCGCTCGACGGCAGCGCGGACCCGTTCGGATGGAAGGCGCTGCGCGGCGCGATGGGCGGCACGTTTCGGGTGCCGGTCACCGCGCGCGCGCAATTGACCGGCGTGATCGACGCGGCGCGCGGCGCGGGCGTCCACCTGGTCGCGGCCGTTCCGCGGGGCGGCACGCCGCTCCCGGCACTCGACCTGCGGCGTCCCGTCGGCATCGTGCTCGGCGCGGAAGGATCCGGCGTCGACGCCGATACGGTCCGCGCCGTCGGGCAGACCGTCACGATCCCCATGAACGCGGCGGATCGCGGTGCCGGCCCGGCACAGGTCGAATCACTCAACGTGGCGGTCGCCGCCGCCGTCATTCTCTACGAGGCCATGCGGCAGCGCCGCGCATGATGGATCTCTTCGCCGACGACCCACCGCCCGCCCCCGACCCCGGCCGCCCCGCGGTCGATGCCTCCGCGCCGCTCGCCGAGCGGATGCGTCCGCGCACGCTCGACGACATCGTCGGCCAGGAGGCGCTGCTGGCGCCGGGCCGCCCGCTGCGCGAAGCGATCGAGCGCGATCGGCTGCGCTCGATCATCCTGTGGGGCCCGCCCGGGACCGGCAAGACGACGCTGGCGCGGGTGATTGCGAACGCGACGCGCGCGCACTTCATCGCGTTCAGCGCCGTGCTCTCCGGGATCAAGGAGATCCGCGAGGTGATGGCCGAGGCCGAGCAGGCGCGGCGGCGATCCGGCTCCCGCACCATCCTGTTCGTCGACGAGATCCACCGCTTCAACAAGGCGCAGCAGGATGCGTTTCTGCCGCGGGTCGAATCGGGAGACATCGTGTTGATCGGCGCGACGACGGAGAACCCGTCGTTCGAGGTGAATTCGGCGCTGCTGTCCCGCTCCAAGGTGCACGTCCTGAAGCCGCTGACGCGGGACGCGATGCTGACCATCCTGCGCCGCGCGCTCGACGACGCCGAGCGCGGGCTCGGCGCGCAGCACCTCACGGCGACCGACGACGCGCTGACCGGGATCGCGCGGTATGCGAACGGCGACGCCCGCGTCGCGCTGAACATGCTCGAGATGGCCGCCGCGGCCGCGGCCGCAGGCAAGGCGATCGATGCGGCGCTGGTGGCCGATCTCGCGCAGAACCGGTCGCTGCTCTACGACAAGACCGGTGAAGAGCACTACAACCTGATCTCGGCGCTGCACAAATCGATGCGCAACAGCGACCCGGACGCGGCGGTCTACTGGCTGGCGCGGATGGTGGAGTCGGGCGAGGATGCGCTCTACATCGCGCGGCGGCTGGTGAGGTTCGCGTCCGAGGACATCGGCAACGCCGATCCGCAGGCGCTGGCGATCGCGGTCGCGGCAAAGGACGCCGTGCATTTCATCGGCATGCCCGAGGGGAATACCGCGCTCGCGCAGGCGGCGATCTACATGGCGACCGCCCCCAAGAGCAACGCCGTGTACCGGGCGTACAACGAGGCGGCGGAGGCGGCGGCCCGCGAAGTCGCCGAGCCGGTGCCGCTGCACCTCCGCAACGCGCCCACGCGCCTGATGAAGTCGCTCGACTATGGCAAGGACTACAGGTACGCCCATGACGAGGCGGAAGGGATCGCGGCGGACATGACGTGTCTGCCGCCGGCGCACGAGGGGCGAACGTTCTACGAGCCGACCGAGCGCGGCTACGAAGCGGAGATCAGGCGCCGTCTGGCGCAGTGGCGGCGGCGCCGCTGACGCCCGTGCCTCAGCGGATGATGCGGAAGTTGCCGGGCGCGGCGGGTCGCGGATCGAGCTGGACGATGCGCAGCACCGCGCCCCGGCTGTAGTCCACGACGAACAGCTCTCCCAGGGCATCGACGCCGAAGGAACTCACGTTCCCGAGCGGAGAGGTCGCGCGCAGCGCCGCGGTGTGATCGGTGATGTCGCCGAACGTGCCTTCGCGCGACGCCGGATTCACCGTCACCTGCGCCGACCAGACGCGGCCGGTGATGAAGTCGGCGAAGAAGTACCGGCCGTAGAGCGCGCCCATGCGCAGCCCGCGGTAGACATAGCCGCCGGTCACCGACGCCCCGACGGTGTGATCGTACTGGTGCACGGGGTCGGTGAGCGGCAGAAACGACGGATGGAACGCGGGTGCGCCGAGCGTCGGCTCGGACCCTTCCCGCAGCACCCAGCCATAATTGCGCCCGCCGGCGCCCGCCGGCTCGTAGTCGATCTCTTCCCAGCGCCCCTGACCGACGTCACCAATCACGAGCGCGCCGGTGCCGCCTCGCCCCGGATCGTCGAAGGTGTAGCGCCACGGATTGCGGAAGCCAATCGCCCAGATCTCTGGCCGATACGCCGCATTCTGCAGGAACGGATTGTCGGCCGGCACCCGGAATCCGCCGGGGGCGTCGCCCGACACGTCGACGCGCAGCATCTTGCCGAGCAGCGTCGACACGTTCTGCCCGTTGTTCAGCGGATCGTTGGCGCTGCCGCCGTCTCCCATTCCGACGTACAGATACCCGTCAGGCCCGAACGCCAGCCATCCCCCGTTGTGATTCGCGAACGGCTGTTCGATGTAAGGCAGGCCGGTGGACCAGGTGAGCGGCGCCCGCGACGACGGGTCCGCGATCCGCGGGTTCGCCGATCGGGTGTAGCGCGCGACCACGGTATGGCCGTTCAGATCCGTGTAGTTGACGAAGAACCGCCGGGTCGCCGCGGCGTCCGGGGGAAACGCCATGCCGAGCAGCCCGCGCTCGCCGGCGCTGGCCACCGAACCGCGGAGATCGAGGAAGTCCGCGGGTTGGACGACGCCCGCGACCACCGTCCTGATCCGGCCGCGCTGCTCCACCACGAACTGGACGAGCGGATCGGCCGGATCCTGGACGACGGCGACCGGCGCCGTGAAGCCGCTCGCATACGGTTCCAGGCCGAGCGTGGGCGGCGCAGAGACGAGCGGGCTGGAAAACAGCAGCACCGCCGACAGCACCGCCGGCACACAGCGGAAGGCGGATGGCATGAGACCGGCCGTCAGAGCAAGCGTGATGCCGGGGCGCACGACGCCGGGCACGGGCGATCCCGCGCCGGCGCTGACGATTTCGTGCCGCCGCTTACGGAACGCGTATGACGATCAGGGTTGCGTGACGTGGTCCGCCGCGAGCGCGGGGACCTTCCGGAACATCTCGGCGCGCAGCGGGAGGATGAACGAGAAGCGATAGTCCCCCTGCATCCGGCCGATCGGGATCCCGACCAGCTGACCGTCCGCGTTGAGCACGCCGCCGCCCGAGACACCCGGGTGGCCGTCGGTGAGGCACGTGATCAGGTTGTTGGAGGTCTTCTGGCCGACGTAGCCGGTCGAGAGGATGATGCCCTTGGAATAGTCGTTGCCGAGGCGGAAGATCGATTCGGCGAAATCGAAGCCGTAGCCGAGGTTCACGTCGAGCGGCGGGAGGTCGATCGGTTCCTTGACCTTGAGGATGGCCCAGTCGCCCGGATCCACTTCGACCTGCGCGTCGCCGGTGTCGATCACTTTCGCGGCAATCGCCCGGCCCTGATACATGATCTTCACCGACGCGATCCGCCGTGCCGGCGGCTGGTCGCCGAGGGCGACGACGCCGTGCTTGACGGTGACGAAGTAGCCGTTCCCCAGGTACCCGGCCGTGCCGTAGTTGCTCGCGCCGGTCATGTCGTAGGAGTAGAGCTCGACGAAGCTGCGGCGGCGCTCGCGGAGGAGGCTGACGGGCAGCAAACCCATCTCGGCCTTCAATTGCTGTTTGATGTCGGCCACCAGCGCCGCGCGTCCGGCGTCATCCATGGGGGCGCCGGGCGGTTCGATGCGGCCGGACGTGCCCTGCGTTTCGAGACGCTGCCGCTTGAGCGCACCGACCTCGGCGCGAAGCGCCGCAATCTGTGCGAGCTGCTCGTTCTCCGCCTCCGTCGCGCCGCGCGCGGCGATCATGTTGCCGAGACTGAAGAAGATGATGGCTGAAAACGCAAAAATCAGAGTCGGAAGCAGGCCTCGCGGCATACGTACTCCAAGTTCGGCAGCTGCGCACGAACAGCATTGCGTACGGGTTTCCCCGACGCCTTTTTCGCTTGGACTTTCAACTTGCTGGGAGACTGCAGCTTAAACGGACAGCACGCGCCCGTCAAGGGAAGAAATTACATGACGGGGTCAGATGCGCTGAAAGTTCTTCTCAATCTCGCGGCGGGTCAGTCGCAAGACGACCGGCCGCCCGTGCGGGCAAACGCTCGAATAGGCGGTGCGCCGCAGCTCGTCCAGGATGTAGCGCATCTTGTCGAGCGTCAGCGGGTAATTCGCCTTCACCGCCGCATGACACGCCATCGTCGCGGCAATCCGCCGGAGCGCCTCGTCGGCGCCGCTGCCGGCCCCCAGCCCCTCGAGGTCGTTGGCCAGCGCCCGGACGGCCGCCTCGCACTCGCCGGGCGCGAGCAGCGCCGGAACCGCCGACAGCCTGACGCTGTCGCCGCCGAACTCCTCGATCTCGAGTCCGAGCCGTTCGAGCCGCGCGGCGTGCCCCTTGAGCGCTTCGCGCTGCGCCGGCGGCAGGTCCACCACGATCGGCGCCAGCATCCGCTGGCTCTCCAGACGGCCCGACGTGAGCCGCTCCATCAGCTGCTCGAACAGCACGCGCTCGTGCGCAACGTGCTGGTCGATGATCGCCACCCCCTCGTCGTCCACGGCGATGATGAACGTTTCGCGGAACTGGCCTAACGGGATCATTGGCCGGACGGTGAATCCCTCATCCCTGATCGCTGATCCTGAATCCCTAATCACGGATCCTGAATCCTGGATCCCGGGATCCGTGATCCGCGATTCAGGATCCGGGATGAAGGATCCAGGATCAGGGACCAGCGATGAGGGATTCGCCGTGCGCGCCCAGAGTTCCGGGAGCGCCGCCGCGCGCGGCTCGTCGGCTCGCCACGGCGCCGCCGACAGCGTCAGCTCCGGTGCCCGCGGCGTGCCCAGCGCTTCGCCGAGCGCGCGGCGCAGGACCTGGTGGACGAGCGACCCCTCCAGGAACCGCACTTCCGCCTTGGTGGGATGCACGTTGACGTCGACGCGGTCCGGCGCAATCTCGATGAAGAGATGCACCTCGGGGCTGCGCTCCTTGATCGTCGCGACGCTGTAGGCCTCGATGATCGCGTGCGCGATGGTCCGGTCCTTGACGATGCGGCGGTTGACGAAGACGTTCTGCGCGCCGCGGGTCGGGCCATGGTCGCCGAGCGCGGCGGCGAACCCTTCGATGCGAAGCCCCGCGGCGTCCTTTCGCACGTCGACGAGATCCGCGCGCTCGCCGTACAGCTGGAAGAACCGCTCCCGCAGCCCGGCGGCCGGCGGGCATTGCAGCAGCGTCCGCCCCTGCCCCGTCGCGCCGCCGCTGACGAGCGTGAAGCCGACCTCGGGATACCCCAGCGCCATCTGCGTGACCAGCCTGGAGATCTGCGTCGTCTCGGCGGTGTCGGACTTGAGGAACTTGCGCCGCGCCGGCAGGTTGTAGAAGAGATCCGCGACCTCGATCGCCGTTCCCTCCGGCGAGCCGACTTCGCGGATCGAGGCGACGACGCCGGCGTTCACCTTGATCTCGGTTCCGCTCTGAGCCCCCCGCGCGCGCGTGCGCAGCGTGAAGTGCGACACCGATGCGATGCTGGGGAGCGCCTCGCCGCGAAACCCGAGCGTCTGAATCGCGCCGAGATCGTCGGCGTGGCGGATCTTGCTGGTGGCGTGGCGCTCGATGGCGAGCCGCGCATCCTCCGGCTCCATCCCCTCGCCGTCGTCTTCGACGCGAATCAGCTTCTTGCCGCCGAGATCGACCGAGACGGCGATGCGCCGCGCCCCGGCATCGAGGGCGTTCTCGACCAGCTCCTTGACCACCGACGCGGGCCGTTCGACCACTTCGCCGGCGGCGATCTGGTTGGCGAGCTCGGGAGGCAGTCGGGAAATTCGCGGCATATCGGGATTTGGAAATTTGGAAATGTGGAAATCTGGAAGTCTGGAAATCTAAGATTTCCACATTTCCACGTTTCCAGATTTCCACATTTTGCTAGATCCAGCCGCGCCTGCGGAAGTACGCGAGCATCCCGACCGAGAGCCCGATCATCAAGGCCGCGACCCACCAGAACTGCAGCTGCTCGCCGCCGGGCAGATGCGGCAGCGGCACGTTCATGCCCCACATGCCGGTGATCACCGTGAGCGGCATGAACAGCGTCGCGATGATGGTGAGCACCTTCATCACGCTGTTCAACTGGTTCGAGACGATGGCGAGATTGGCGTCGAGCAGGCTGGTGATGCGGTCCTGGAACTGGATCGACTCGTCGGCCAGCCGCACCAGCGCGTCGTGGATGTCGCGCAGGCGGTAGGCGATCGCTTCGTCGATCAGCGAGAACTCGCGCCGGGCCAGACGGCCGATCACGTCGCGCTGCGGCAGGACGACGCGGCGCAGCGACGAGACGTCCTTCTTGAACTCGAGGATGTCGCGGGTCAGGGTCGGCGTGCTGGGCTCGAACACCTGCGCCTCGAGGTCGTCGAGCCGCTCGTTCAGCTCGTCGATCTCCGGCCGGTAGTTGTCGACCATGGCGTCGATGATGCGGTGCATCAGCGCCGCGACCCCCTCCCCCAGGGCGCGGGGATTGCGGCCGCAGACGTCGGCGACGTGCTGAATCGAGCGCGAATCGCCGGTGTGGATGGTGACCAGGTAATTGGGGCCGAGAAAGAAATCGACGTCGTGGGTCTTGAAGCAGTGCTCGGAGCCTTCGAAGTCGATCCGGTGCAGGATCAGATACAGGTACTCGCCGTACGACTCGACCTTCGGATACTGCAGCGCGCTCAGCGCATCCTCGACCGCCAGTTCGTGGAAGTGGAACAGGTCGACGAGGATGCTCTGCCCCTCCTCGGGGGTCGGATTCAGCAGATCGACCCAGATCTTCACGCCGCTCCCGGGGGCGAGCCACGCCGGATCGACCCGATCCGCCGGGCTCGTGGTCCCGTTCGCGTGCGCGAGGATCCGGATCAATGCGTCAGCCTTGTGGCTTGCTCTGCAGCGCCGCCTGTGCCGCGGCGAGCCGCGCCACCGGGACGCGGTAGGGCGAGCAGCTCACGTAGTCGAGCCCGACTCTCTCGAAGAAGTGGATCGACGCCGGATCGCCGCCGTGCTCGCCGCAGATGCCGAGCTTGATGTCGGGGCGCGCGGCGCGTCCCTTCTTCACCGCGATCTCGACCAGCTGGCCGACACCGGTGGCGTCGATGGTCGCGAACGGGTTCTTCTTGACGATCTCGAGCTCCTGATACTGCGGCAGGAACGATCCCGAGTCGTCGCGCGACATCCCCAGGCCGGTCTGCGTCAGGTCGTTGGTGCCGAAGCTGAAGAACTCGGCCGACTGGGCGATCTCGTCGGCGGTCAGCGCGCCGCGCGGGATCTCGATCATGGTGCCGACCATGTAATTCAGCTTCACCTTCCGCTCGGCCTGGACCTCGCGCGCCGCCTTGTGGACGACCTCGATCTGCAGATCGAGTTCCTTCTTGAACCCGACCAGCGGGATCATGATCTCGGGGCGCACCTTGATCCCTTCCTTCTGGACCGCCGCCGCGGCCTCGAAGACGGCGCGCGCCTGCATCTCCGAGATCTCGGGGTAGCCGATGCCGAGGCGGCAGCCGCGGAATCCGAGCATCGGGTTGAACTCGTGCAGCTGCTCGACGCGCTGATGGATGCGCGCCGCCGGCACGCCGATCTTCTTCGCCAGCTCCGCCTGCTGCTCCCTGGTGTGCGGCAGGAACTCGTGCAGCGGCGGATCGAGGAAGCGAATCGTCGCCGGATAGCCCTTCAGGGCGCGGAAGATGCCGGCGAAGTCCTCGCGCTGGTAGGGCAGCAGCTTGGCGAGCGCCGCCTTGCGCGCCTCGACCGTCTCGGCGAGGATCATCTCGCGCATCGCGTCGATGCGATCCCCCTCGAAGAACATGTGCTCGGTCCGCGTGAGGCCGATGCCGACGGCGCCGAACGCGACCGCGTTCGCCGTCTGCTCGGGCGTGTCGGCGTTCGTGCGCACGCTCATCCGCGAGGCATCCGAGCACCACTTCATCAGCTGCTGGAAGTGCTTGAACTTCTCGGTCTTCTTCGCCGCGTCGTCGCCGGAGATCAGGCCGGCGACGATCTCGGACGGCGCGGTCTTCACCTTGCCGGCGTAGACCTTCCCCGCCGTGCCGTCGATCGACATCCAGTCGCCTTCCTTGTAGTTCCTGCCGTCGACCTTGACGGTGCGCCCCTGGTAATCGACTTCGACCGCCGCGGCGCCGCAGACGCAGACCTTGCCCATCTGCCGCGCGACCAGCGCGGCGTGCGACGACACCCCGCCGCGCGCGGTGAGGATCCCCTCGGCCGCGATCATGCCGCGCAGATCCTCGGGCGAGGTCTCGATGCGCACCAGCAGCACCTTCTCGCCCTTGTCGGCGGCGGCGACGGCGCGCTCCGCGTTGAGATAGATCTGCCCGGATGCGGCGCCCGGGCCGGCGGGCAGGCCGGTCGCGATCGCCCTCGCGCTGTCGACTTCCGACGCGTCGAACACCGGCGCGAGCAGCTGGTCGAGCTGATCGGCGGGGTTGCGCATCACCGCCGTCTTCCAGTCGATCAGCTTCTCCTTGTACATGTCCATCGAGAACTTGAGCGCCGCCATCGCGGTGCGCTTGCCGTTGCGCGTCTGCAGCATGTAGACGACGCCGTCCTCGATCGTGAACTCGAAGTCCTGCACGTCCTTGAAGTGCTTCTCGAGCGTCTGGCGGATGCGCTCCAGCTCGGCATACGCCTTCGGCATCTGCCGCTTCAGCTCGGCGACCGGCTCCGGCGTGCGGACGCCGGCGACGACGTCCTCTCCCTGCGCGTTGATGAGGAACTCGCCGTAGAACTCCTTCACGCCGTTGGCGGGATTGCGCGTGAACGCGACCCCGGATCCGGACTCGTCGCCGGTGTTGCCGTAGACCATCGCCTGCACGTTCACCGCGGTGCCCCACTCGGTGGGGATGTTGTACTTGCGCCGGTAGACGATGGCGCGGTCGTTCATCCACGACCCGAACACCGCGCCGACGGCTCCCAGCAGCTGATCCCACGGCGAATCGGGGAACTCCTTGCCGGCGCGCTCCTTCACCAGCCCCTTGAAGCGCTTCACCAGCTCCCGGAGATCGTCGACCGAGAGCTTGGTGTCCTCGACGTCGGTGTGATAGCGCTCGTGCTTGAGGCTGTGGATCACGGTTTCGAACGGCTCGTGATCCTCCTCGGGGCGCTTCTGGACGCCGAGCACGACGTCGCCGTACATCTGCACGAACCGCCGGTAGCAGTCCCAGGCGAAGCGCGGATTGCTGGTCCTGGCCGAGAGCGCCTCGACCGTCTTGTCGTTCAGGCCGAGGTTGAGGATGGTGTCCATCATCCCGGGCATCGAGTCGCGCGCCCCCGAGCGCACCGACACGAGCAGCGGGTTCTTCAGGTCGCCGAACTTCTTGCCGGTCTGCTGCTCGATCGAAGCGATGCCGGCCTCCATCTGGCCGCGCAGCGACGGCGGATAGGCGCGCCGGTTGTCGTAGTAATAGGTGCAGACCTCGGTGGTGATCGTGAACCCGGGCGGGACCGGCAGGCCGATGCGGCACATCTCGGCGAGGTTCGCCCCCTTGCCGCCGAGCAGCGGCTTCATCGTCCCGTTGCCGTCGGTCCTGCGCCCGAACAGGTACACGTACTTGCCCTTCGCTGCCCCGCTGTCCGCCGTCCGTCGTCCGCCGCCCGCCGTGCGGCCGGATGCCTTGCTGCCCTTGCCTTTCGATGCCGACGCCTTCCGCGCGAGTTTCTTGGCCATGTTCTACGACTGCTTCCCTTCCTCGGCTGCCAGTTCCGAGATGTCCGCCAGCTGCAGCGCGAGATCCCGGAGGTCAGCCATCAGTTTCAGACGCGCCGTACGCAACCGCGCATCATCTGCCATCACGAACACTTCAGTAAAGAACCGGTCGACCGCAGGCCGCAGCGACGCGATCTCGGCGAGCGCCCGCCGGTAGTCACGCGCCTGCACCGCCGCCTCGACCCGCGGACGCACCGCGTCCAGCCCTGCGAGCAGCGCCTTCTCGGCCGGCTCGTCGAGCACGCCGCGGTCGAGCGGGGAGTCGGCGTTCAATTCACGCGCGATGTTCTTGACGCGTTTGAAGAGCACCGCCAGAGCGGACAGATCGGCCGATCCTTCGAGCGCCTTCAAAGCCTCGGCAATGCGCCGCGCCCTCAGCGGGTTGTCCGTTCCGCTGGTCGAGACGGCACTGCGGATCACCGGAGCGCTGAAGCCACGCTGCTGCAGCGCGAACCGGATGCGCTCGTGGGCGTTACCCCCGATCACCCCGGCGGGATCCCACGAGTCCGCCACAGGCACCTGCGGCGCCGCCACCGGCGCCAGCGACGAAATCGCGATTTCGCGGTCGATGCCCGTGAGCTCCGGCAGATCCATCAGGATTCTGACCACGCCCTGCATCTGCCGCCGGAGTCCGAACGGATCCCGCGAACCGGTGGCGCGCTCGCCGGCCTTGGTGAGCGCGGCGAAGCTATCGAGCTTGTCGGCGAGCGCCAGTGCCGCCCACGCGACCGCGCCGGCGCCGAGGTCCTTGGCGTGCGGCGGCGCATCCGGCTCCACGCCGATGGGCAGGTACTGGTAGTAAATCGCCTTCCAGACCGGCTCCGGCAGCCCTTCTTCGCGCGCGTAGACGCCGCCCATGATCCCCTGCAGCTCGGGAAACTCGAAGACCATCGCGGTCGCGAGATCCGACTTCGCGAGGCGGGCCGCCCTCGCCGCATGGTCCGCGTGCTCCGCGGCGCCGAACACATCCGCGGCGATCGTCCGCGCCAGCGTCTCGAGGCGATCGGCCTTGTCGCGATAGCTGCCCAGCTTCTTGTGGAAGACGATCGTGTCGAGCCGCTCGCGCCGATCCTCGAGCCTGGTGCCGCGATCCTCGTCCCAGAAGAACTTCGCGTCCCGCAGCCGCGCGGCGACGACGCGCTCGGCGTTCCTCGCAATCAGCCGTTCGTCCGACGGCTGCGTGTTGACGACGGCGAGAAACGCCTCCTTCAGCGCCCCCGACTCGCTCACCACCGGGAAGTAGTGCTGGTGATGCACCAGCGTCGTGGTGAGCACCTCCTGCGGGAGCGCCAGGAACTCGCGGCCGAAGAACCCGGCAACCACACCGGGGTATTCCACCAGATCCGCGACCGTGTCGAGCAACGCCGCGTGCTCGCGCAGATGGACGCGTCCGCCCAGCTTGCGCGCCTTCGCCTCGATCTCCCGCCCGATGCGGTCGCGGCGATCGGCGTGCTCGAGGATGACGAAATGCTCGGGCAGCCGCGCCCGGTAGTCGTCGAAGGTGCGGACTTTCACGGAGCGTCCGGCGCGTCCGCTGGTGGCAAGGAAGCGATGGCCGTAGGTCACCGCGCCCGTGGTGATCTCCTGCACTTGCGCGCCGGCGGCGTTCGGCATCCGCGCGATCGTGAACGGGACGACGCGTCCGCCGTAGAGATACAGCAGCCAGCGGATCGGACGGCCGAACACGAGCTCCCCCTTGCCGTCCTCCAGCATCGCGTCCCAGTGCATCTGCTTGGGGAACGTCAGGTCGCGGAGCAGCGCGCCGAGCAGATCCGGCAGCGCGTCGACGGTACTCTTCCCGCGGAAATGCTTCTTCGCGGCCAGGTACTCGCCTTTGTCGGTCTTCACGCGCTCCAGCGCCTCGAACGCCATCCCCTGCTTCCGGGCAAAGCCGAGGGCGGCCGGCGTCGGGTCGCCGGCGGGGGTGAACGCCGCTGACACCGGCGGACCGGTGACGGTCTCGTCGAGGTCCTCCTGGCGTTCCGGCATGCGGTCGATCCGCGCGGTCAGCCGCCGGGGGGTGCTGAAGCTCTCGACCGGCGCGTCCGGCACCAGCCGCATTTCCTTCAGCCGCGCCTGCAGCTTCTCCCGCAGCTGCGTCGTCAATCCCGGGAGCCAGTCGGCGGGCAGCTCCTCGACGCCGATCTCGAGAAGAAGCTCACGATCCATAGGTGTTCACGGTCGACGGCTCACGCTCCGGCACAAAGACCACGAAGATCACAAAGTCCACAACGGAATTGTCGTTATGGTTCATTTTCGTGAGCTTTGTGAGCTTTGTGCCGGAGCGTCAGGCCGTTGCCCATCCTCGACGCCCGCCCACTGTTTCGCGATCGCGACCGCCATCTGGCGCACCTTGAGAATGTAGGCCATGCGCTCGGTCACGCCGATGCCGCCGCTCGCATCCATCAGGTTGAACGCGTGCGAGCACTTCAGGCAGTAGTCGAGCGCCGGCAGCACCAGGCTGGACCGCAGCAGGGTCTGCGCCAGCAGATAGTACTGATCGAACAGCTCGCGATGGATGCGATTGAACTCCTCCTTCGGCATGTCGACCTGACCGAAGGCATACTTCGACTGCTCCACTTCGTCGCGATGCCGGACGTCGCGATACTTGACGCCCGGCGCCCAGTCGAGATCGAACACGTTGTCGACGTCCTGCAGCGCCATCGCGAACCGCTCGAGGCCGTAGGTCAGCTCGACGGAAATCGGCGCGAGGTCGATGCCGCCGGCCTGCTGAAAATAGGTGAACTGGGTGATTTCCTGGCCGTCGAAGAGCACCTGCCAGCCGATCCCCCAGGCGCCGAGCGTCGGGGACTCCCAGTTGTCTTCCTCGAACCGCACGTCGTGCGCGCGCAGGTCGATGCCGCACGCCTCGAGGCTCTGCAGGTAGAGCTGCTGCACTTCGTCAGGGGCGGGCTTCAGAATCACCTGGAACTGGTGATGCTTGAACAGCCGGTTGGGGTTCTCGCCGAAGCGGCCGTCCGCCGGCCGCCGCGAGGGCTGCACGTAGGCCACGTTCCAGTGTTCGCCGCCCAGCACGCGCAGAAACGTCTCGGGATGCATCGTCCCGGCGCCCATCTCGATGTCGAGGGGTTGCTGCAGAAGGCAGCCGCGGGTGGCCCAGAACTCGGACAGTTTGAAGATCAGTTGCTGAAACGTCACGCGATCCGTCAATTATAGCGTCTGGCCGCCTTCGGCGGGATGCCGGGGTGCGGGTGCCGGGTGCGGGGTGCCGGCGGCGCGTCAGCGAAGCTGGCGGAGGACGCGGGCCGACTTCAGTTCTTTGTCCAGATTGACGTGAATCAGCCGCCGGTGGGCGGTTTCGAGTTCGCGGGCGGCGGCCGCGGCCAGCGGGATCTCACCGACCGATTCCGGCGACGCGGCGGCGGCGCTGCGGAGGAATCGGAGCGCATCGAGGGAGATCGTCGTGCCGCCGCCCGGCGCACACCGTGCGCACAGGTAGTGGTGCTCGCGCGGCGGCATCACCGCGCCGCCGTCGAAGGGGCCGCCGCAGCCGGGGCAGGACGAGAGCTGCGGATACACACCCTGCAGCCGCAGCAGCCAGAACTCGAAGTAGCGCGCCAGCCGTTCCGTCGGCGCGCCGTCGGCGAGCGCGTCGATCACGGAGGAGCCCAGGCGGTACAGCCGTTCGTCGGCGTGCCCTTCGGGCGCCCATTCGTCGATCAACTCGGCGAAGTACTCCGTGTGCCCCAGCGCGGAGGCATCCTGCGGGTTCCGCGCGACGACGGACAACGGACTGCGCTGCGTTTCGATGTAGTTGATGCGGACGAGGTCGCGCAGCTCGCGCTCGTAGTAGGCCACACCGGCGCGGGTGAGCGATTCCAGCGTGCCGGTGAAGCGCGACCTCGCCCGGCGCGCCCCTTTCGCGACGCCGCGCTTCTTGCCGCGATCGCGCGTGAGGAACACGACGATTCGATCCGCCTCGCCCAGCTTGTAGGTGCGGAGAATCAGCGCGTCGGCGGTGTACACCGGCATCGGGGACCGGGAACGATTCTATCCCGCGGGATGGAGGAACTTGAGGAACACGGTGCTCAGCCCGAGCCACGAGGCGAACCCGAACACGTCGGTCAACGTGGTGATGAACACCGACGACGCGAGCGCGGGGTCCACTTTCATGGCGCGGAGCGCCAGCGGGATCAGCGTGCCGGCAGTCGACGCGACGAACATGTTGATGATCATCGCCGCGCAGAGGATGCCGCCGAGCCAGAAGTCCCCTTTCCACGCCCAGACCACCAGCCACCCGACCACGCCGCACGCCACGCCGTTGCCGATGCCGACCGCCGCCTCCTTGAACAGCGCCTTGCGGGAGTTCGCCCAGGTCAACTCGCCGAGCGCGATGCCGCGGACGATCACCGTCAGCGTCTGCGTCGCGGCGTTGCCGCCCATGCCGGCGACAACCGGCATGAACACCGCCAGCACCGGCAGCGAATCGATCGCCCCTTCGAACAGCGCCACGACCGACGCGGCGATGAACGCGGTCACGAGGTTGACCTCGAGCCACGGCACCCGCTTGCGCAGCGACTCCGCCGCGGTGGAGAACACACGGTCGTCCCCCGCGACACCGGCCAGCCGGTAGACGTCCTCGGTCGCCTCGTCCTTGATGACGTCGATGACGTCGTCGACCGTGACGACCCCGACCAGCTTGTTCTCCTCGTCGACGACCGGCAGCGCCAGCAGGTTGTAGGAGGCGACGAGGCGCGCGACTTCTTCCTGGTCGGTGTCCGTCCTGACGCTCGTCAGGTCGGTCGTCATGATCCGCTTGAGCGGCGTCGACGGCGGCACCAGGAGCAGCCGCCGCAGGGAGATCACGCCGACCAGGTGGCGGCGGCCGTCGACGACGTAGAGGTAGAACACCATCTCGACGTCGCGCGCGCCCTGCAGCGTGGTGATGGCTTCACCGGCGGTCATGTCTTCCGAAAGCGCGAAGACTTTCGGGTTCATGATGCGGCCGGCGGTCTGCTCTTCGTACTCGAGCAGCTCGCCGACTTCGTCGCCCGGACGCTTGCCGATCAGCTCGAGGACGGCGGCGGAGAGCGGTTCCGGCAGGTTGTCGATGATCGCCGCGGCGTCGTCCGACGGGAGGTCGTGCAGGAGCCGGGCGATCTCTTCGGCGGACCGATCGGCGAGCAGCGCGGCGCCCCCCTCGGGGCCGAGCTCGCTGAGCGCTTCCATCGCCAGCTTGCTGTTTCTCTCGAGCAGCAGCGCGAACGAGGTGGCGCGGTCTTTCTCCCCCAGTTCGGCGAAGACCTGGGCGAGGTCCGCGGGGTGCTGCTTGTGGAGCAGGTTGACGAGATTCGCCGTCGCGCCGAGGCGTATGAGCCTTCGGACCGAGTCGAGGACGACGTCAATCTTGCGCTGCGCCATAGAGATCCGCTCAATTTACCATGCGATTGAGCGGATCCGAAGCAATCAGTGCGCAGTGCGCGGTGCGCGGTGCATCAGTGCAACAGTGCGCAGTGCAACAGTGCAGCAGTGCGCAGGGCAGCAGCGCGCAGGGCAGCAGTGCGCAGGGCAGCAGTAGGCGGCGCGCTACTTGCGGGACTGATCGAGCATCTTGCGGACGCCGGTCTCTCTCACGGTGTAGTCGGCGGGCACCATGAAGAGCGAGCGATCCGGTTCGGCGCGGACGATGTTCAGGAGGCGGTAGCTCGAATCGCCGCTGCGCGGATCGGAATGGCGCGTCAGGATCAGCAGGTTCAACTCGGGCGAGCGCCACTGCTCGGAGACGATGGTGATCGGCTGCTCGTTGCCGACCTGGCCCGCGGGGATCGTGGTCGTCGTCTTGCGCCCTTCCACCGCGACCCCTTCGATGACCTTGTGCTCGAGCGGTGCCGCCGTCCCGCCGCGCATCGCCGGCATCATCGCGCCGCCGAATCCCCCGCCGCCGCCGCCACGCGCCGCCACGGCGGCCGTTTCGGCTTCGCGCCGTTCGAGCGCGACCCGCCGCGAGCCGTCCGGCTGCGTCGTCTCCACGCCTTCGATCTTGTTCATGATGGCGCCCGCGGCGCCGATCGCGGTCCGCCACGCAATCTTGTTGGCCGGATCGAGCGAGTAGGTGTAACCCGCGACCGGATCGGTGATCGAGATCGTGACGACGCCGTTCGGCCGATCCTCTTCGCGCCGGGTCCGGCCTTCGCTGTCGCGGTAGACGCGGCCGGTGGTCTTGCGCGTGATCCGGTTGCCGTCGGCGAGCTGCTGCGAGCCCTCGATCAGCGTGTCCGCCGAGTACGGCGCCCCTTTGAACGCCCGCTCGAGCGGCACGCGCGCCGCGACCTCGGCGGCGGCCCTGCGCCCCGGTTCGTCCTGGGCCATGATTGGGGACGCGGCCAGGAGCGCCGCGCACGTGAGCTTCGTGATCCTGATCATCTGCATCGCTGTTTCTCCAACACGCCCGAACTGAATGCCGGGCTCACAGGTGTCCGTCTGTCCGTCCGCTCGTACTCAATCCACCAGACGGACGGCGCGCGGGAGGCCGTCCTGTCCGACGATCAGATCCGCCCTCACCCGCGCGACGGGGTTCGCGGGAGGGACGACGCCGAACGCCGCCAGCAGCGACACCGGGACGTCCATCCGCACCAGCTCGCCGCTTTCCATCGGGGGCAGCGCAGCGGCCCCGGGAACGATGACGAACTCGCTGGGCGGCTCGGGCTCGAGCGGAGCGCCACGGAGGGAGGAGGAAAGAGGCTCGTGCATGGCCAGGCTTCCCCCTTGTGGGGTTCCGTGGCGCCCCGCCCGAACCGGGGCGAGACCGACCGCGATCAGCAGCGCCGCCGCCGTCGCGAGCCCCGCCATTCCCCAGCAGGCGAGCCGGCGCCCGCGCTGCGGCTCCACTCGTCCCTGCGCCGCGTCGAACGCCGCCATCAACGCCGCCTCGCGCCGCAGATCGATCGGCGGCACGTCCACCGCGTCGGCCAGGCGCCGCAGCGCCAGCGCGAGATCGAGATCGTCGATGTCACCGAACTTGTTCATGGTTCCGCTCTCCGCCATCCGCTTACCGCTATCCGCTTGCCGCTTTCCGCCATCCGTTACAGCCAGTGGGGGGCGGGCCAGCCGCCGAAGGCGTGCCGCTCGCGGCGCAATGTCGCGGCCAGCATCTGGCGGCCGCGATGCAGGCGCGATCGCACGGTGCCGATCGCGCAATCCGCTACATGGGCGGCGTCCTGATACGACAGTTCCTGCAGGTCGCACAGCACCACCGCTTCCCGGTAGACCACCGGCAGCGCGCCGAGCGCGCGCCGCAGCGCCAGGGTCTGCCGCGTTCGCGCGAGGCCGTCCAGCGGATCGGCGTGCACCGCCGGCTCCGCCGTCCCGTCGGGCAGCGGCTCGTAGCGCCGCTCGGTCAGCCGCCGCCGCGCGACGTTCCGGGCGATCCCGAGCAGCCACGGCAACACCGCCGCGCGATCCGGCGCGTAGCGGTGCGCGTCGCGAATGACGGCGAGAAAGACGTCCTGCGCGACGTCTTCCGCCGCCGCCGCGGCCCCGGTCATGTGCAGCGCGAACCGGTAGACGTCCGCCCGCCGGCGCCGATACAGCGCCCCGAACGCCTCGCGGTCCCCAGCCGCCACGGCGGCCATCAGTTCCTCGTCCGAATCGCTCATCGCCCCCGGGTTTGACGCCGGTTGTCGATATTCAGTTCGAGGACGAGAAAGGTTCCAACGGGATGCGGTCCATCGGGTGGTGCGCGCTAGGCATGCGGTGGAGCACAAGAATCGCTCTCACTTCGCAAAGCCCACACGATGACGTTGGGAGTTTTGGGAGTTTTGGGAGTTGGGCCTTGGCAGTTGGGAATTGACTACCGTCTCCCCCTCCTGGGCAGTCCCAGATCGTCCAGCACCCGCTCGTCGTCGCGCCAGTCAGGCTTCACCTTCACCCGGAGGTCGAGATACACCTTCGACCCGAAGAACGCTTCCAGGTCCTGGCGGGCCTCGGTGCCGATCTTCTTGATCATCGAACCGGCCCGGCCGATCACGATCGGCTTCTGCGACTCCGTCTCGACGAGGATCGTGCAGTAGACGCGCAGCAGCCCGCCGGGGCGGTCGGGCTCGTCGAACTGGTCGACGACCACCGCGGTCGAGAACGGCAGTTCGTCGCGGGTGTGGTGGAGGACCTTCTCGCGGACCGTTTCAGAGACGATCACCCGCTGCGGCTGGTCGGTGAGGTAGTCCTCGGCGAACAGCGGCTCTCCTTCCGGCATCTTCGCCAGCAGGGTGCGCTCGAGCTGCTCGACGCCGTCGCCGGTCGCGGCAGACACAGGGACGATGTCGGCGAAATCGTGCCACGTGCGCAGCTGATCGATCAGCGGCAGCAGCGCCGCCTTGTCGATCAGATCGATCTTGTTCAGCACCAGCACCACCGGGACGGTCACCCCCTGCAGCAGCCGCGACACGAACTCGTCGCCGGCGCCCGGACGCGATGCGGCGTCGTGGACCAGCATCACCGCATCCACCTCGCGCAAGGTCTCGATCGCGGCGTCGACCATCCTGACGTTCATGCGGTGCAGCGGCCGATGGATGCCGGGGGTGTCGACGAAGGCGAGCTGCCCGCCGGGGTAATTCTTCGTGCCGAGGATCCGCGTCCGCGTCGTCTGCGGCTTGTCCGAGACGATGGCGATCTTCTCGCCGACGAGGCGGTTGAGCAGCGTGGATTTTCCGGCGTTGGGCCGGCCGATGATCGAAACGTAACCGGCGCGCATCTTCGAATCCTTCATCCCTGATCCCTCATCCTGAATCGCTCATCCCGAATCCCAGTCCCGAATCCCGAATCCCAGTCCCGAATCCCGAATCCCAGGACCGAATCCCGAATCCCAGTCCGTGATCCGGGATGAGGATGCCCGATCCGGGATGAGGATGCCCGATCCGGGATGAGCATGCCCGATCCGGGATGAGGATGCGCGATCCGGGATTCAGGATCAGGGATGAGGGATGAGGGATTCGCTGGCTTTGCGGATGCGGACCTTGTGAATGCGGCGCCGCTCGGCCTCGAGCACTTCGACCGACAGGCCGTCGACCTCGAGCGTCTCGCCGACCGCCGGGACGCGGCCGACGCGGGACAGGACGTAGCCGCCGACGGTCTCGAACCCTTCGGGCTCGGTCTCCAGATCGAGGCGATCGCGAAGCTCGTCGAAGCTGACTTTCGCGCTGAACACGTACGACCCGTTGCCCTCGTCGACGATCGGATCCGACTCGACGTCGTCTTCGTCGCGAATCTCGCCGACGATCTCCTCGAGCAGATCCTCGATCGTGACCAGGCCGGCGGTGCCGCCGTATTCGTCCACCACGATCGCCATCTGGACCTGGCGCCGCTGGAATTCCTTGAGCAGCTCCGGCACGCGCTTGGTCTCGGGGACGAAGGTCGCCGGACGCGCCAGCGGCATGATTGGCTGCGACGCCGACGCGGCGTCGTCCAGCTGCAGGAGGTCCTTGACGCGGATGACGCCGAGAATGTTGTCGAGGTTGTCCTTGAACAGCGGGAACCGCGAGTACTCCTGCTCGCGGAAGAGCGCGCGCAGATCGGCGACGGTGGCGTCGGCCTGAATGGCGACGATGTCGGGCCGCGGCGTCATGACTTCGCGAGCCAGCGTGCCGCCGAAATCGACGATCGACTGCAGGAGCCGCCGCTCGTCCCCTTCGATCAGCCCCTGCTCTTCACCGGCCTCGAGATAGGCGTGCGCCACTTCGCCCTGATCGTCGTCAGCGGCTTCCTGTGGCGTCGCGGCGCGCTCCGGCCTCGCGGTCGACAGCAGGCGCACGAGACCGCCCGAGAGCGGCGACATCAGCTGCGCGACGAAGCTGAACGGCGGCAGGATCGCGGCGAGCACCGCTTCCGGGTTCTTGCGCACGATGATGGACGGGAGCACGTGCTCGCACAGGATGATGTAGACGGCGACGCAGGCGAGCAGCGTGGACAGCGAGGCCAGGCTGATGCCGGAGCGGCCGGTCACCACGGCGAGCAGCACGGTCGCGAGCGAGAAGATCAACCCGAGCATCAGCCGCGCGGGGACGAACAACTGAATCGGGTCGTCGAGATAGTAGCCGAGCCGGTCGTCGCGGCCGCGCTCCGCCATCAGGCGCAGCGACAGCTTCATCAGCGAGCTGAAGGCCGTCTCGATCGTGCCGACGTAGACGGCGGCGACCGCGAGCAGGAACAGCGTCAGCGGGATCATCGTGCAGGCGTGGGGCGCCGCCGCGCGCGCTGCCCCGGGCGCGCGCGCGCCGCTCGCTCAATCAGGCTCTCGCGCAGTCCACCCTTCGCGCGCAGCCGGCGTTCGAGCCTGTCCATCCGCCCCCGGTCGGCCGGGTCGTCGTGATCGTAACCGATCAGGTGGAGCAGGCCGTGCAGGGCGAGGACCTTGAGCTCGTCCGCGTAGGCGTGGCCGGCGTCCCGCGCCTGCGCGCGCGCGCGGCCGGTCGCAATCGCGAGATCCGACGGCTCGAACGAGAGCACGTCGGTGACCGCGTTCCGGCGCCGGAACTTCCGGTTCAGGGCGCGGATCCGGGCGTCGCTGACGAGCGCGATGGTGAGCTCCGGCGGCGCGTGACGCGGCGCGACCCGCTGCAGCCAGGCGGCGAGCCCCGGAGCGGAGGCGCTCGATCCGCGGCCGTCCGTGACGGAGATCCGAATCCGCCCGCCGTCGTGCGCCGCGGCCCCCCGGCGCCGCTTCGCGGCGGAGGCGCGGCTACTGTCTGGGTCCACTGTAAGCTTCGTACGCCTTCACGATGTGCTGGACGAGCGCGTGACGCACCACGTCCTTGTCGTCGAAGTGCACGAACGCGATCCCCTCGATGTTGCCCACCACCTTCATCGCCTCGGTGAGGCCGGAGGTGCGACCGGTCGGCAGATCGATCTGCGTCACGTCTCCCGTGATCACCGCCTTCGAGCCGAAGCCGAGACGGGTCAGGAACATCTTCATCTGCTCGGACGTCGTGTTCTGCGCCTCGTCGAGGATCACGAACGCGTCGTTGAGGGTGCGGCCGCGCATGAAGGCGATGGGCGCGACCTCGATGGTGCCGCGCTCGAGCAGCCGCTCGGCGCGCTCCATCTCCATCATGTCGTAGAGCGCGTCGTAGAGCGGACGCAGGTACGGGTTCACCTTCTCCTGCAGGTCGCCGGGCAGGAACCCGAGCTTCTCCCCGGCTTCCACCGCAGGGCGGGCGAGGATGATCCGGCTGACCCGCTTGGCGAGCAGGAACGAGACCGCCTGCGCCATCGCCAGGTAAGTCTTACCCGTGCCGGCAGGGCCGATGCCGAACACGATGTCGTGGGCTTCGATCGCGTCGAGGTAACGCTTCTGGTTGACGGACTTCGGCGTGACCTGGCGCTTGCCGCCCGCGGCCTTGGTCGTCGATCGCAGGAAATACTCGGCGAGCTCGACGTTTTCGTCCTGCGCCACGAGCGTCGCGGCGGTACGCACGTCGCCCTTCCCGAGGCGGTAGCCCCCGCGCATCAAGCTGGACAGTTGGTCGAGCACCTTCTCCGCGCGGGCGACGTCGGCGGGCTCCCCCTCGACGATCAGCTCGTTCCCGCTGGTGCGGATGCGGACGCCGAACTGCGTTTCGAGCTGCTTGAGGTTCTCGTCGTAGGTGCCGAACAGGGATTCAGCCCCCTCGTCGGGAATCTGAATCTTGCGTATCGCTGAAGTGGGCAAGTTACTGCGCCGATCCTAGCATGGCTGTCACTGCGGGCGGATGTGCAGCTCCCGCAGCTGGCGCGGATCGACCGTCGACGGCGCGCCCGACATCAGATCCACGGCTTGTGCCGTCTTGGGGAACGCGATCACTTCCCGGATCGACGCCTCGCCGGCGAGGATGGCGCAGATGCGATCGAGGCCCAGCGCGATCCCGCCGTGCGGCGGGGTGCCGTATTCGAGCGCATCCACGAAGAAGCCGAATCGCGCCTTCGCTTCCTCGTCCGACATGCCGAGCATCTTGAAGACGAGCCGCTGAATCCGCTGATCGTGGATCCGGATGCTGCCGCCGCCGATCTCGCTGCCGTTGAGCACCATGTCGTAGGCGCGCGCGCGCACGCTGCCGGGGTCCGACTCGAGCCGGGCGGCGTCCGACTCGAGCGGCGCGGTGAACGGATGGTGCATGAATTCCCAGCGCTGCTCGTCTTCCCGCCAGTCGAACATGGGAAAGTCGACGACCCACAGGAACTCGTAGCGGTTCGGGTCGAGGCGGTTCTCGCGCTTCGCGACGTTGAGCCGGAGCTGGCCGAGCAGGCGCGCCGTCGGATCGTGCTGGCCCGCGGCCATGACCAGCAGGTCCCCCGCCTCGGCGCCCGCCATCGTCAGGGCGCGGCGGATCGTGTCCTCGCCTGCCGCTTTGAGCGCGGGACTCTGCACCGCGCCCTCGGCGTGGCGCGCCCAGACCAGCGCGGCGGCGCCGAGCCCCTTCGCTTCGTCGATCAGGTTGTCGAGATCCTTGCGCGAGTAGCGGGCGGCGCCCGGAATCACGAAGCCGCGCACCTCCCCGCCCGCGTCGATCGCGCCGCGGAACAGCGCGAACCCTGACGCGGCAAAGGGCTCGGAGAGCAGCTGCAGCTCCATGCCGGCGCGCAGGTCCGGCTTGTCGGACCCGTACTTCGCGATCGCGTCCGCGTACGGCATGCGGCGGAAGAACGGCGGCGCGTCGCGGCCGACCAGCGCCATCAACCGTCCCATGAGCGGCTCGAGAATCGAGAAGACGAGGTCCTCGGTCGCGAACGAGATCTCGAGGTCGACCTGCGTGAACTCGGGCTGGCGGTCGGCGCGCAGGTCCTCGTCGCGGAAGCACTTGGCGATCTGGAAGTAGCGATCCAGCCCGGAGATCATGAGGATCTGCTTGAAGATCTGCGGCGACTGCGGCAGCGCGTAGAACTCCCCGGGGTGGACCCGGCTCGGCACCAGGTAGTCGCGCGCCCCTTCCGGGGTCGACTTGGTCAGGATCGGCGTTTCGATCTCGAGGAAACCCTGCTCGTCGAAGTACTGGCGCACCGCGAACGCCGCCTTGTGCCGCAGGATCATGTTCTGCTGCAGCTTCGGCCGGCGCAGATCGAGGTAGCGGTATCGCAGCCGCATCTCTTCCGAGACCGCGGTCTCTTCGTTGATCGGGAACGGCGGCGTCCTGGCGTCGTTCAGCAGACGGATCTCGCGCGCCGCGACCTCGACCTCGCCGGTCTTCAGCTTGGGATTCACCGCTTCGGGCGCGCGGGCGTCGACCCGCCCGAGGATGGCGACGACGAACTCGGGACGGAGCCGCTTGGCCTTCTCCTCCAGCGCCGCGTCGCGCACCACGGCCTGGGTCAGGCCGTGGCGGTCCCGGATGTCGAAGAACATGACGCCGCCGAGATCGCGGACGCGATGCACCCAGCCGAGCAGGACGACCTCCTGACCGACGTGCGAAAGATTCAGTTCCCCGCACGTGTGCGTGCGGGCCAGTTGGCCGAGAGGCTCTACGCTCATTGAGTGTCCGATATCCGAGGTCCGATGGTCGAGGCGGCGACATCCCTGGGCACCGACTGCTGCTCGCCGGTGCGCAGATTCTTGATCTTAACCTCGCCGCGGGCGAGCTCGTCCTCCCCCAGCACCGCGACGAACGCCGCCTGACGCGCGTCGGCGTATTTGAAGGCCTTGCCGAGATCCTTGCCGCGGCGCAGCGCCTCGGGATACAGCTCGACGCGCAAATCCGCCCCGCGCAGCTCGCGCGCCAGCCGCAGCGATTCGGCCGCGAGCGGCTGGTCGAAGATCGTGACGAGCACATCCGGCCCCGACGACTGCACCTCGGGGGGGAACATGTGGCGCTCGGCCATCACCACGAGGATCCGCTCCAGGCCCAGCGAGAAGCCGCAGGCGGGGATCTGCTCCCCCGAGAACATGCCGATGAGCCCGTCGTAGCGTCCGCCGCCGCCGAGACTGCCGGCGAGATCGGGCACCGAGACCTCCATGATCGCGCCGGTGTAGTACGACAGGCCGCGCGCCAGCCGCGGCGTGAACTGGATGTGGCCGCGCGCCGCGGTGGCGTCGGTGAGCGCGATGATCTCGTCGACGTTGCGCTTCGCCGCCGCGCCGGCGTCGGTCCGCCCCACCATGGCGGTGAACGCGTCGACGTGCTCGAAGGCGTCGAGACATGCGTCCGCCGCCGCACGCTCGAGGCCGCGCGCGACCAGATCGTCCCCCACCTTGTCGCGGCCGATCTTGTCCAGCTTGTCGATGGCGATCAGCGCGTCGGCGTGCTTCGCGGCAGGAACGCCCGCCGCGTCGAGCATGGCGGTCAGCAGCGCGCGATGGTTCACCTGCACGGTGAAGTCCTTGAACCCCAGCGCGTGCAGGACCTCGCTCACCGCGGCAATCATCTCGACCTCGACCACCGGCGCGGTGGAGCCGATCGCGTCCACGTCGCACTGGTAGAACTCGCGGAACCGGCCGCGCGCCGGACGGTCGGCGCGCCACACCGGCTGGATCTGGTAGCGCTTGAAGAAGCGCGGCAGCCGGGCGCGGTGCTCGGCGACGACGCGGGCGAGCGGGACGGTGAGGTCGTAGCGCAGCGCGAGATCGGTCTCGCCGCTCGCCGCCCCTTCGCCGCGGCGCAGCACCTTGAATATGAGCTGGTTGCCCTCTTCGCCGTACTTGCCCGTCAGCGTCTCGATGTTCTCGAGCGCTGGCGTCTCGAGCGGCTCGAACCCGTAGCGCTCGTACACGCGGCGCACGACCTCGATCACGTACTGGCGGCGGCGGACGTCCTCCGGGAGGAAGTCGCGCATGCCGCGCGCTGGGCCGGTGTGCATCCTTACAGTTTACTGCCCCGTCAACGGCCGACTCCCAACTTCCAACGCCCAGGGAACGCCCAACGCCCAAAACTCCCAAGGGTCCCGGAACTCCCAAAACTCCCAAGGGGATGGCTGGAGCTTCTGGAAGCCCGGGCGTCGGGACTCGGGCGTCAGTCGGGCGTCGGGAGTTGGGCGCCGGGATTCTTCACTGTCGGGTACTTGATTCCGAGCTGATCGAGATAGCTCGGGAAGCGCGAGGGGTCGTAGTAATACTTCTTCATCTCCGGCCGATAGCGCTCCATCGTGGCCTTGTTCAGCCAGATCGCGGGCTGGTCCTGCGGGCGCAGCAGGGGTTCGTACTTCGTCTCCTTCGTCTGCACTTCGCGGAAGTACTTCCACGCCTGCTCGACCAGCTCGGGGCGCGACACCAGATCGAGCATCGTCATCGCCTGGACCTTGGCGCCGGCGACGACCCCCTTGTGCGCGATCGGCGTCGCCATCGAGATCGCGTTCGCCCAGTTGTGGCCGGGGAGGCCGGGGATGTTCGCGGGGAAGCGCAGCGTCACCGTCGGCACGTTCCACGACACGTCGCCGATGTCGTCGGATCCGCCGCCGGTGTTGTTCTGGACCGGACCGGTGAGGCTGTTGCCGATCCGCTCGTTGAGCCCGGGGGTTCGCGCGTTCTTCAGCTCCTTCTGCAGCGCGCGCGCGAGCTGCTGATCGTTCTCGCTCCACTTCGGCATCCCGACCTTCTGGATGTTGGCCCAGGTGGTTTCCGCAACCGTGCGGTTGAAGTGCTGCGGCCAGGCGCTGCCGAGCACCTTCGACGGCAGCAGCTCGACCCCCGCCATCATCGCCGCCGCCTTGGCCATCGTGTCGCCGGTCTCCCACAGCTGCTTGATGTTCGGATAATCGATCTCGCGGAAGTAGTACCAGACCGACGCGGTCCGCGGGACGACGTTCGGCTGATCGCCGCCGTCGACGATCACGCTGTGCGAGCGGTGGCTGAGGCGCAGGTGCTCGCGGCGGAAATTCCAGCCGATGTCCATCAGCTCCACCGCGTCGAGCGCGCTGCGGCCGCGCCAGGGAGAGCCCGCCGCGTGCGCCGTCTCTCCCTGGAACGAGTACTGGACCGACACCAGGCCGGTGCCCGAGCGCGCGCCCCACGACACGTCGAGCGAGTCGTCCACGTGCGTGAACAGCGCGACGTCGACGTCCTTGAACAGGCCGGCGCGGACGAAGTACGCCTTCGTCCCGACCAGCTCCTCGGCGGTGCCGGGCCAGATGCGGATCGTGCCCGGGAGCTTCTCGCGCTCCATGATCTTCTTCACCGCGATCGCCGCGGTGATGTTCACCGCCTGCCCCGAGTTGTGCCCCTCGCCATGGCCGGGCGCCCCTTCGATCAGCGGATCGTGATACGCCACGCCCGGCTTCTGCGACGCCTGCGGAATGCCGTCGATGTCGGAGCCCAGCGCGATCACCGGCTTGCCGGATCCCCACGTGGCCCAGAACGCCGTCGGCACGCCGGCGACCCCTTCGGTCACCGCGAACCCGTTCTTCTTCAGGATGTCGATCAGGTAGCGGTTGGTCTCGACCTCCTGGAATCCCAGCTCGCCGTAGCTGAAGATCTGGTCGACCATCTCCTGCGCGAATCTGGCCCGCTGCTCGACGTCGGCCGCGGCCTCCTGCTTCAGGGCGTCCAGCTTCGGAGTGGCCGCACGCGGCGCCGGGTTCTGGGCCATCGGGACGGCCAACGCCGCCACCGTCATCATCAGGGCGAACAAGCCAGCTCGTTTCATCGCCGGAATTATATCCATCGGCGCGCGCCGCCAGGGGCGGAATGGAAGGCCGCCCGACGGAGTTATGGTAGGGGACCATGAAGTTCGCGAAGTTTGTCTTCATCGGCGCGGGGGTGTGGGGGATCCTCGTCCTCGTCCCGCTGTATTTCCTCGTCGACATCACCGGCAAGCCGTGGCCGCCGCCGCTCGACTACCCGCACTTCTTCTACGGGTTCATCTCGGTCGCGCTCGCGTGGCAGCTGGCGTTCCTCGTCATCGGCTCCGACCCCCCGCGCTACCGGTGGCTGATGATTCCCGCCATCGTCGAGAAGCTCGGCCACGTCACCACCGTGGCGGCGCTCTACTCGCGCGGCGCGATCGCGACCGACGCCGCGATGACGGCGGCGCCGGATCTGCTGCTCGGCATGCTGTTCGTCGCCGCGTTCATCGCAGTGCCGTATGGAAGAACACCGTCGTCCCCCGATACCTTGACAATCTAGCCATGACACCCAGATAATCTGGTGATGGCGGCTCCGTCCAGCGAACTCCTCCACGGCACGCTCGAGAGCCTGATCCTCAAAGCGGTCGCCGGCGGTCCGCGCCACGGGTACGCGATCGCGCGATGGCTGGAAGACAGCACCGGCGACGTGCTGCAGGTGGAGGACGGATCGCTCTATCCGGCGCTGTATCGAATGGAACAGCGCGGACTGATTCAGGCGAGCTGGGGCACCTCCGAGCTCGGCCGGAAGGCCAAGTTCTACCGGATCACGCCGGCGGGCCGGAAGCGTCTCGCCGCGAGCACGGCGGAGTGGGCGCGCTTCTCCGCTGCCATCTCCCGGGTGCTGCTGACCGTCTAAGCGGTCGGTGGATTTCCGCACCCGCTTTCCGCTTCGCCTCGGGCGCCCCGCCGTCGACGAGGAAGTCGACGCCGAGCTCGAGTTCCATCTGGCGATGCGCCGCCGCGACCTCATCGCCAACGGGATGAGCGAGGCGGACGCGCACCGCGCCGCCCTCGATCGCTTCGGCGATCTGCGGCGGGCCCGGCGCGAGTGCCGCGCCATCGGTCATCGACGGGAGCAACGCATGCGAATCGCGCAATATGTCTCCGAGCTGCGGCAGGACGCCGCCTTTTCGGTCCGCCAGATGCTCGCCGCCCGCGCCTTCACCACCGTCTCGGTGGCCACGCTGGCGCTGGGGATCGGCGCCACCACCGCCATCTTCAGCACGCTGAACGCCGTCGTGCTCCGGCCGCTGCCGGTGCCCGAGCCGGATCGCCTGGTCGAGGTGCATTCGTCCTGGCGCGATCTCGGGCGCGGCAACGTGTCGGCCGGCAACTTCGTCGACATGGCGGCCGAGCAGACGGTGTTTCAGGCGGTCGCGGCCGCGAGCGGGGCCAGCATGACGCTGGCGCGCGACGAAGGGGCCGAGCGCGTCATCGGCGTGCGCGCGACCGGCGGCTTCTTCGACGTGTGGGGCGTGCCGCCCGCGCTGGGGCGCGTGTTCGGTCCGGCCGAAGACGAGCCCGGACGCGACCAGGTCGTGGTGCTCAGCCACCGGTTCTGGACGCGCCAGTTCGCCGCCGATCGGGGCGTGCTCGGCCGCACCCTCACGCTCGACAGCCGGCCGTACACCGTCGTCGGGGTGATGCCGGAATCGTTCGACTTCACGGCCGATTCCGAGGCGTTGTGGGTGCCGATCGCATTCACGCCGGAGCGGAAAGGGATGCACGACGAGCACTTCCTGACCGTGTACGGACGGCTGCGTCCCGGCGTCACGATCCAGCAGGCGGCACAGCACCTGAGCACCGTCGGCGCGAATCTGGCGCAGCGGTTCCCCAAGGACAACGCCGAGCGCACGTTCACGGTCGCGCCGCTGATGGCCAGCTTCGTCGGCGATTACGCGCAGCGGCTCGTGGTGCTGCTCGCCGCGGTGCTGGCGGTATTGCTGATTGCCTGCGGCAACGTGTCGAACCTGCTGCTGGCGCGCGGCGCCGCCCGCGCCCGGGAGCTGGCGGTGCGGAGCGCCCTCGGCGCCGGGCAGGGACGCCTGGTCCGTCAGCTCTTCACCGAGAGCGTCGTGCTGAGCCTCGTCTCGGCCGCCGTCGGCATCGCGCTCGCACGCGGACTGATCCGCCTCCTCGTCGCCTACGCCCCGGCCGGCGTCCCGCGGCTCGAACAGGCGCGGCTGGACGGATCCGCCGTCGGATTCGCCGGCGCCGTCGCAGTGCTGGCGGGCGTGGTGTTCGGCCTGCTGCCCGCCTGGCGCGCCTCGCGCACGGACATCAACAGCACGCTGAAAGAGGCGGCGCGCGGCGCCGGCGGGCGCAGCGCGCGCGATCTCGTCCGATCGGCGTTGATCGCCACCGAGGTGGCGCTCGCGCTGATTCTGCTCGTCGGCGCGGGCCTGCTGATCCGCAGCGCGATCGAAACCCAGCGCGTGCCCACGGGTTTCAATCCGAAGGGAGTGTTCTCCGGGCGGTTCGCGCTGCCCGCGGCCAAGTACGAATCCGCCGCGGCGGTCCTGCAGGCGGCGCGAGAGATCGAGGCGCGGGTGAAGGGCGTCCCCGGCGTCCGTGCCGCGATGGTGGCGTCCAACGTTCCCGGCGTCGGCACGTTCTCGAATGGACTGGTCCCCGACGGGGAGGCTCCGGAGCCGCGCAACGTGCGCCAGAGCATGGCGCGGTTCGTCTCGCCGGCGTACTTCGAGGTGATGGGCCTGCCGATCGTCCGCGGCCGCGGCTTCGACGACGGCGATCGTGCCGGCGCACCGCTGGTGTTGGTGGTCAACCAGACGCTCGCGCAGCGGTTGTGGCCGAACCAGGATCCGATCGGCCGCCGCGTCAACGGTTCCTCACCCCGGGGGCCGAAGACCGTCATCGGCGTCGTCGCCGACGTGCGCTGGCGCGGGCCAGCCGGACCGGTCGACCTGGAGTTCTATCAGCCGCTGGCGCAGCTCGACGAAACGGCCTGGAACTGGACGCGCCGGTCGCTGTTCGTCGCGGCGCGGACCGACGGGGATGCGGCGGGGCTCGCGCCCGGGGTGCGGCGCGCGATTGCCGGCGTCGATCCCGGCGTGCCGCTGTTCGCCGAGCGCACGATGGAAGAGCGGATGGCGGCGACGCTCGACACCGCGCGGTTCAACACGATGCTGCTCGCGCTGCTCGGCGCGGTCGGCCTGCTGCTCGCCGGGGTGGGGATCTACGGCGTCATCAATTACTTCGCCGCTCAGCGGACCTCGGAGATCGGCATCCGCCTGGCGCTGGGCGCGTCCCGCGGCAGCGTGCTGAAGCTGGTCGTGCGCCAGGCGGCGCTTCCCGTGGCGGCCGGCGTGGTCGCCGGTGCGCTGGGCGCCAGCCTCGCCGCCCAGGCGATCGCCAGTCAGCTCGTCAACGTCCGGCCGAACGATCCGCTGACGTTCGCCGGGGTCGCGGCCGTCCTCGCGGCGGTGGCGTTGATCGCCGCCTTCATCCCGGCCAGGCGCGCCGCCAGCCTCGATCCCAGCCGCGCGCTGCGGGCCTGAGGCGTCCCTGCGATAATGGAAGCTTGACCATCCCCGCGCTGGACCGTTTCGACCGTCCGCTGCGCAGTCTCCGCGTGTCGGTCACCGACCGCTGCAACCTGCGCTGCCAGTACTGCATGCCCGAAACGGACTACGCGTGGCTGCCGCGCGAGAACATCCTCGACTTCGAGGAGATCGCCGTGCTGGTGGACGCGTTCGCGGCCGAAGGGGTCGATCGCGTCCGCATCACCGGCGGCGAGCCGCTCCTCCGCCGCGATCTGCCGCGCCTCGTCGAGCTGATCGCGGCAAAGCCCGCGATCCGCGATCTCGCGCTCACCACCAACGGCGTGCTCCTCGCGAGCCAGGCCGGGGCGCTGCGCGCCGCGGGCCTGCACCGGATCACCATCAGCCTCGACACGCTGCGGCGCGACCGCTTTCAATCGCTGGCGCGCTTCGACGAGCTGCCGGCGGTGCTCGCCGGCATCGACGCCGCCGCCGGCGCCGGCTTCGATTCGATCAAGCTCGACACCGTCGTCATACGCGGCCGTAACGACGACGAGCTGCACGAGCTGCTCGCCTTCGCGCGATCGATCGGCGCGGAGATCCGCTTCATCGAATACATGGACGTCGGCGGGGCGACGCACTGGTCGATGGACGCGGTGCTGTCGCGGCGCGAGATTCTGGCGCGGCTCGCCGAGACGTACGGGCCCGCCGAACCGCTGCCGGGCCGCGATTCGGCGCCGGCGGAACGCTTCCGGCTGGGCGACGGCACCACGTTCGGCATCATCGCGTCGACGACCGAGCCGTTCTGCGCGGCGTGCGACCGCAGCCGGCTGACGGCGGACGGCTTGTGGCTGCTGTGTCTCTACGCCCGCGGCGGACTCGATCTGCGGCATCCGCTCCGCGAAGGGGCGACGCTGGCGGAGCTGTCACACCTGATTCGCACGGTCTGGTCGATGCGCGCCGATCGAGGCGCCGAAGAACGGCTTGGCTTCCCCGCCCGGGACGTGCTCATCCCCGTCGCCGCCCTCCGGCGTGACGCGCACCTCGAGATGCACACCCGCGGCGGCTGATCGCCTGGGGCGCAGCCGCCTGACCACCGCCTGCCGCCGCACGCCGCGGGCCGGAACCGTCGAAATGCTACGATTCGTCCTTCCATGAACCGATTGTCCGGACCGGTGCGCTGGGGCATCGTCGGCTGCGGCGACGTCACCGAGGTGAAGAGCGGCCCCGGCTTCCAGCGGGCGGAAGGGTCGGCGCTGACCGCGGTGATGCGCCGCGACCGCGCGAAGGCCGAGGATTACGCCCGCCGCCACGGCGTCGCGCGCGCGTATGACGACGCCGGGATGCTGATCGCGGACGGCGACGTCGATGCCGTCTACATCGCCACGCCG
The DNA here is from genome assembly GCA_035699745.1 of Vicinamibacterales bacterium. NCBI lineage: Bacteria > Pseudomonadati > Acidobacteriota > Vicinamibacteria > Vicinamibacterales > Vicinamibacterales bacterium. The sequence continues at coordinate 99,122 of DASSPH010000010.1, read as the reverse complement.
CCCGACACGCACGAAGCGCTTGCCGTCCGCGTCGCCGCCGCCGGCAAGCCCTGTCTCGTCGAAAAGCCGATGGCGCGCAGCCACGCCGAGTGCAGGCGGATGATCGACGCCTTCGCCCGCGCCGGCGTACCCCTGTGGGTGGCGTATTACCGGCGCGCGCTTCCCCGGTTCCTGACGCTGCGCGAACTGCTGCGATCCGGCGCAATCGGCCAGGTGACGTCGGTGCACGTCCAGGTGACCGATCGCCTCGCGCGCGGCGAGGCGGCGTCGAACTGGCGGTTCGATCCGGCGCGCGCCGGCGCCGGATTGTTTTTCGACCTCGCGTCCCACTGCGTCGACCTGCTCGACTTCCTCTTCGGACCGATCGCCGACGCGTGCGGGTTTCCGCTCAACACCGGCGGCACCTACGCGGCCGAGGACGTCACGAACGCGGCGTACCGCTTCGACGCACGCCTGAGCGGCACGGGCACGTGGAACTTCAACGCCGCGGCGAAGACCGACGTTCTGGCGATCACGGGCACGGACGGGACGATCGCAGCCCCGATCTTCGCCGACACGGATCTCGTCGTCACTCGCGCCGACGGCGAGCGGCAGACGCTGCCGGTCCGCAACCCGGCGCACGTGCACCAGCCGCTGATTCAGACCATCGTCGACGAATTGCGCGGCCGCGGGCGCTGCGAGTCGACCGCGGAAAGCGGCGCGCGCGCGTCGTGGGTGATGGATCGCTGCCTGGGGCGCGCGACGCGATGAGCGCCGGAGTCCTGCCCGGGTACAGCCAGCGACTTCCCGTGCCGGCCGCGCGGGTGCGCAGCCATCGCCTGACGCCGCCCGGGTCGGCGAAGGACACGCACCACCACGTCATCTCGCTCGCCGAGGCGGGACTCACCTACCGTCCGGGGGACGCGCTCGGCGTCTGGGCGCGCAACCCGGATTCGCTCGTGGACGCCGTCCTGAACCGGCTGGAGTCGCCCGGCACCGAGCCGGTGGCGGCCGCCGGCGACACGCTGACGTTCCGCGAAGCGCTGAGCACGAAGTTCGACCTGTCGATCCCGAGCCGCCGGCTGCTCGAGGCCTGCGTCGTCCAGGGCGCGGACGCGTTCGCTCAGCTGCTGCAGAAGGGGAACGAAGAACAGCTCAAGGAGTACCTGCAGGCGGTGGACAACTCCCACGACGTGCTGGACGTGCTGAACGACGCGCCCGGGTCACGGTTCGCGGCCCAGGACTTCCTCGGCCTTCTCCGTGCGATGCAGCCGCGCCTCTATTCGATCGCGTCGAGCCAGCGGCGCCATCCCGGCGAAGCGCACCTGCTCGTGCTGACGCTGACCTATGAGGTGCGCGGCCGCCTGCGCCTCGGCGTCGGCTCCACGTTTGCGAACGAGCGGTGGCCGCTCGGCACGGCGGCGCCGGTCTACATCCAGGACGCGCAGAAGCACTTCGCACTGCCGGCGGATCCGTCGACGCCGATCATCATGATCGGGCCCGGCACCGGCGTGGCGCCGTTTCGCGCCTTCCTGGAGGAACGCGACGCCATCGCGGCGCCGGGGCGGAACTGGCTGTTCTTCGGCGAGCAGTCGCGCCGCTGGGGCTTCTACTACGAGGAGGAGTTCACCGCCTGGCAGGAGCACGGCCTGCTCCGGCTCGATCTCGCGTTCTCCCGCGATCAGCCGCAGAAGATTTACGTGCAGCATCGGATGCGGGAAGCGGCCCGCGATCTCTACGCCTGGCTCGAGGAAGGGGCGCACGTGTTCATCTGCGGCGACAAGGCGCGGATGGCGAACGACGTGCAGCGCGAACTGCTCCACGTGATCGAAACGCAAGGCGCTCGGACGCCCGAGCAGGCCGCCGAGTACCTGAGCGACATGAAGAAGGCGCGGAGGCTGAAGCTGGACGTCTACTGACGCAGCCCCGCCGGCGTCATGACGCCGCCCCGTTCAGCGTTGCACGATCAGCACGTATGTCACGATCGCGGCGAGGAGCACTGACAGCACGATGAGCGCGATCTTCGTCGTCCGCCGCCGCCGTTCCTCGGCGAGGCGCAGGTCGGCGATGTTCGCCCACAGCGCCTTCTGCAGGCGGACGGTAGTCGCGCTGCCCGCCGCCGGCGACGGCTGCTGCGGGGCGCCGGCCGGCATGGCGAGGCCCGGCCCGTCGACCGGGGCGATGAAACGGTAGCCGCGCCGGGGCACGGTCTCGATATAGAGCGGGCGTTCGGCCGAATCCCCCAACACGTCGCGGATCTGCCGGACGGCGAAATTGACGGACTGATCGAAGTCGACGAAGGTGCCGTCGGGCCAGAGCTCCGATCGGATTTCCTCCCGCCCGACGAGCGCCCCGGCGCGCCGGACCAGCAGCGCCAGCAGCTTGAACGGCTGCGGCTGAACCCGCACGCGGGCGGCGTTCCGGCGTAACTCCCCGGCGGAAAGATCCAGCTCGAATTGTCCGAAGCGGTAGGTTTCCTGACGAAGCGAGGGCATCTCGTGTGGCCGCCGGCGGTCCTCCACACGGTATCACGGCCTCAGGCGGCGCCCATACGGGGCCGCTACCCATTGAAACGAAGGAGGTTAAGCCCTCACGCCGGGCTGGGCGCTTGCTCGGCGTCCGCGCATGGCTTTCGCCGCATGCCCGCCGTATGTTCGCGCAACGTTCGTAATGGAGGAGCCCATGACCCTTGCCCAGATGCGCTGCGCCGACATCAGATCCTTTCCGCACCCTCCTTTTGGCGCGACGGCGGACCCACAGCCCGACCAGGCGGTGATCGACGCGGCGCGGAGCGATCGCTGTGTGCTGCTGACCGGGGCGCCTGCGCAGGCCAGCGCCGTCGCGCTGCGCATCCACAATCTGAGCGGCTGGCGCTGGGGGGCGTTCGTGGCGGTGGACTGCGGGAGCACCGAGGCCGTGATCGAGCGGCAGTTGTTCGACCTGCTGCGCGCCGGGCACCGATCCGGTACGCCGTCCCAGCCACGTCCGCGGTTGACCCAGGCCGGCACCGTCTTCCTCTACGAGGTCGGGAAGCTGGGCCTGTCCGCACAGATCCGGCTACGCCAGGTGCTCGAGACCTCTGAGGCGCAGCCGCGCAGCGAGCGGCTGCGGCAGCGGGTCATGGCGTCTACCTCCGAGGCGCTGCTCCGGCGAGTACTCGACGGGACGTTCGACGAGGAGCTGTTCTGCCGGCTGCACGCCATTCGCCTCGCGGTTTGACCTCACCTGATGATCTCGGGCACGGCCGGGGCCGCTGCCGGGACGGCGGAGCGGAAGTCTTCGCCCACGGCGGCGGCGATGGTTGCGGCGAATTGTGAGGTCGTGACGGTGAGGGCCTCGCGGACGCCGAGCGGGGCCACGGGTGCGCCGATCGCCGCCATCCAGGTGGTCTCGGCGGCCGGCACCTTGCGCCCGTGATCGGTCCAGTCGGCGGGTGTGGCGCCGCGGCCGTGGTCCGTGGTCAGCAACAGCGTGGTGCGGTCTCTGTACTCGGGCAACGACTGCAGCGTGTCCCACACGCGCTGCACGAAACGATCGGCGCGGAACGTGGCGTCGAGATACAGGTCGTAGCGGCCGGCGTGCGCCCACTCGTCTCCCTCCCCCAGCATGATGTAGAGGACGCGCGGCTTCGAGGTGCGGATCGCCTCGAGCGCGGCGTAGACGATCGGCGCATCGAACGGGCCGTAGCTCCAGTAGGACGGCAGATCCGTCGCGAGCTGGTTGATCGCACGCTCGCGTTCGGTACGCGGCGATGGTACGGGAGTAAAGCCCGAGCCCACCGGAATGCCGCTGCGCCCCGTGTTGAGGATCGACGGCAGCACGTCCCACGCACCAAAGGCCGCGACCCGTCCCTTGAACGCGGGCCGACCGTTCAGCCATTCGAGCACGGTGACATTGGGATTGGGAATCTTGTCGTTGCTGTCGATCCGCGAATCGGCGGTGCCGGCGAACATCTCGTTGTAGCCGGGGTACGAGAACCACAGCCCGTTGGTCACGTGCACGCGGCTCTTTCTGGCGGGATCGCCGAGGATCTGCCCCCGCGCCGCGATCGTCGTCCAGACGAATGGCATCAGTGCGACCCGCCGCTCCTCTGCCGTTGGCCGCCAGAAGCGCGTCTCGGCGGCGGGCACCTCCTCGGGCTTGCTGCGCTTGAAGTAATCGCGATCGGCGCCGCCGAACATCTCCTGCCACCGCAGGCCGTCGAGCGTGATCACGACGACGCTGCGCGCCGGAGGGGCCTGGGCGCGGCCTGCCGGGAACGAGAGGACGGTGAGCGCGAGGATGAGCACGGCACAGGTGCGTCGCATGTGCGTAAGCCTACACCGGCCGTGACGGTCTCACGGACGCTGAACGGTCACTTCGGGCGGGGGTCCGTCGTGCGCCGATCCGAGCGCGCGAACGCCCCCTCGCGCGCCAGATGGACGGCGGCCGCCAGCGACCGCGCGACGTTGCGCACTTCCTCCTGAACCGCCGTGTCGCGATCGAGCGCGTCATGGCTGGTTGCGTACGGCTCGTAGTAGCCGATGTAGCGGTCGAGCGTCGCACCGGTGGCCGGCACCAGATCCATGTCGGTGAGCCAATCGGTCAACGACCGCCGCAGCGTTTCCGCCCCTACGGCATCGCCGTGGACGACCACGCCGAACAGACGGTCCGCGAGGTGCCGCGGATAGTGCCAGCCGGCGAGCTCCAGCGCCTTCGCCAGATCCGGCTTCTTCCCGTGCGTCCTGGTCGGATCGGGGTTGCCGCCGTCCGCACAGACGAGGCGATCGATCATCAGCTTGAGCACGGACGGCGCCTGGTACCAGTACACGGGGCTGACGATCATGACGCCGTGCGCCGCGACCCACCGCGGGTAGATGTCGTTCATCCAGTCGTTCACCTGGCCCATCGCGTGGTTCGGATAGCAGGAGCAGGGCCAGTGACAGAGCGGCATCGCGGTCGAGACGCAGGCCTTGCACGGCAGGATCTGCCGTCCGTACTCCGCGGTGAGCGCGCTGAGATCGAGCACGTCGCCGCGGCAGCCTGCCTCGTCGATCTGCTCCCGCGCGAGCTGCACCAGGCGGAAGGTCTTCGACATTTCACCCGGGCAGGTCTGGTCGTGGCGGGCGGCGCCGCATACCAGCAGAATCCTGGGGCTCCGCGATCGATCGTCGTGCTCGCGCTGCGCCTCGAGAATCCGCTCGCGGGCGTCGAGCCACTCCACCGGCAGCTCGAACTCGGGGTCCGCGAACCCCGGTCCGGCCTTCCGGGTGCGTGGACTCTTGCGATACTCGTGGTAGCTGCGCCACGCGACGTCGATGACCCGCGCGAGCGCGTCCGACTCGGGCTCGAACGCCGGGTCGTGGAAGCGCTCGCGCAGCCGGCGCTCGAACTCCTCCCGGGAGAGCGTCGTGCTGCCCTGGCCCTTTCTGATCGCCGGCGTATTCACGGCAACACCTCCGGCCCCAGCGTACCCCCGAAAGTGCGAGGCAGGACCGCCGCGTTTGTAGTACCGTGCGGAGCGCCATGAGCCTCTCACGCCGTGCATTTCTCCGCGCCGGAGCGGGCGTCGCCGGGGCCGCGCTCGCTCGGCGGGAGACGCTCGCCCAGGCACCCCTCACCGCCGCCGACGTCGTGCAGCGCATCAAGGACCGCGTCGGGATCCCATGGCGCGCCCAAACCGTCGACCGCATCGTTGCCGGCAGCGGCGACACGCGCGTGCGCGGCGTCGCGACGACGATGATGGCGACGCTGGAGGTGATTCAGCGGGCGGCGGCGGCCGGGCGAAACCTGGTCATCACTCACGAGCCGACGTTCTACTCCCATCAGGACGGGACCGAGCCGTTCGCGCAGGATGCGGCGTACCGGTTCAAGGACGCGTTCCTGCGTCAGCACGACATCGCCGTCTTCCGCTTTCACGACCACTGGCACGCGATGCAGCCCGATGGCGTCGCGTTCGGCATGGCGCGCGAGCTGGGATGGGAGAAGAACCGCGTGGCGGAGAATCAGCGGGAGTTCACGTTCTCCGGCATTCCCCTGGCGCAGATCGCGGACCGGATCCGCGAGCGTCTCGGCGCCAAGACGATGCGCGTGGTCGGCGACCGGGCGATGCGCGTCAATCGCGTGGCGGCGAGCTGGGGATACTACACGTTCAATCCGGCGAATCTCGTCATCGCCCGTCCGGACGTCGACGTCTTCGTCGTCGGCGAGACGCGCGAATGGGAGACGGTCGAGTACGTCCAGGACCTCATCGCGTCCGGCAGGAAGAAGGCGCTGATCGTCATCGGCCACGTGGCCTCCGAGCAGGCGGGCATGAAGTACTGCGCCGAGTGGCTGAAAGGCTTCGTCACCGAGGTGCCGGTGGATTTCATGGCGGCGGCAGAGCCGTTCTGGAGTTCACCGGCCTAGACACCAGCCGCCCGCGCCGCCGCCGGGCTCACGCCGCACCGGACCGCGCGCGGCGGTAGTGATCCTCGTACATCGGCACGATCAGATCGACGCAGAACCGCTGCCGGACCGTGCGGACCGCTTCGGCGGTGATGCGCGCGCGAAGCGGTGCATCGGTCAGCAGGCGCCAGCCGCTCTCCGCCATGCCGTGCACGTCTCCCACGGGATGGACGAATCCGGTGCGATCGTGCTCGATCACCTCGGGGAGTCCTCCGGCGTCGGACGTCACGACCGGCACTTCACAGGCCATCGCTTCCAGCGCGGCCAGCCCGAAGCTCTCCTGCTCGGACGGCAGCAGAAAGAGATCCGCGATCGAGAGCAGCGGAATCACGTTCTCCTGCGCGCCCACGTATTGAACGCGATCGGCGACGCCGAGGTGAGCCGCCATCCGCCGCGCCAGCGCGATCTCGGGCCCGTCCCCCACCAGCAGCAGCACCGAGGGCAGCCGTGCCGCAATGCGGGCGAACACCTCGAGTACGGAGTCGATCCGCTTGACCGGGCGGAAATTCGAGACGTGCATCACGACGCGCACGTCAGGCGCGCCGTGCGTGTAGCGCGCGCGCAGCGCCGGGGCGCTGATGCGGCGATAGACGTCGCAGTCCAGGAAGTTCGGAATGACGTCGATCGGCCGGCCGATCGCCAGCTCGCGCGTCGTCGCCTCGCGCAGGCTCCGCGAGACGGCCGTCACGCCGTCCGACTGCGCGATCGAGAAGGCCACGATTTCCGAGTACGACGGATCGGCGCCGACGACCGTGATGTCAGTGCCGTGCAGCGTCGTCACCACGCGCGGAGACGCGCCCGCACCGGAGGCGGCCAGGACCTGACGGGCCAGCACCGCCGCGATCGCGTGCGGCACCGCATAGTGTGCGTGGACGATCTCGAGGTCGTGTTCGCGCGAGACGCGGACGATGGCGTTCGCCAGCGACAGCAGGTACTGCGGCTCGCGAAACAGCGGATAGCTCGGCGTGTTGACCTGGTGAAACGACAGCCCCGGATCGAACGTGCCGAGCCGAAACGGCAGATCGGCGCTGATCAGGTGCACCTCGTGCCCGCGCGTCGCGAGCGCCTTGCCCAGCTCGGTCGCGACGATGCCGCTGCCGCCCATCGAGGCGTAGCAGACGATCCCGACGTTCATGCGTCCGCATCCAGCAGTGTCTTCAGGACGATCGGGTCGCGCACCACCAGGCCTTCGGCGAAGGCCACGCCGGCGAGCGCGCCGAACTGCGCGTCGCGGCTCTCCACGAGCTGCCGGAAGCGCGGCGACGTCAGGCGCGTGCCCACCGCGTCCGCGGCCGCGGGCTGGAACTGCGAGACGTAGCAGGCGAGCGCGCGCCGCTTGCGATCGTACGCGGCGGACACGTCGATGACGAATGACGGCGCGGCGCCATCGTTGATGAAGTAGTAGCAGACGCGGCCAGGCTTCCAGGCTTCGGTCGAGGCGTCGTACCGCCGCAGGCCGCTGTTGAACGCCGCCTCGGTCAGCACGCCGCTGGCGGCGACGTGATCGGGGTGCCGATCCGACCAGTATGGAATCGCGACGATCCGCGGCCGCGCCTGGCGGATGAGCGCGGCAGCGGAGCGGACGTGTTCGGGCCCGCCGATGGCGCGGTCGGGCCAGCGGAGATTGACGCGCCACGCCGCGCCGAGCACCGACCGGGCGGCGTCCGCCTCGGCGAGACGCTCCTCGATCGTGCCGTTGCTGCCCATCTCGCCCGCGGTGAGGTCGCAGAGCCCGACCCCGAATCCCAGATCGACGTGCCGGGCGACGCACCCGCCAAGGCCGATTTCGATGTCGTCGGGATGCGGACCGAAGACGAGCAGATCGACTGACGTCACCAGTCCATCATAGCCGCCCGATCCTCGATCCTCGACCCTCGCCTACTCGTGCCTCAGGGCCGCCAGCGGATCGATGGTCGCGGCCCGGCGCGCGGGCAGCCAGGCCGCAGCCATGGCGGTGAGCGCCAGCGCGGCCGCCGCGGCGGCAAAGACTTCCGGTTGCGTGGGTGTGAGATCGTACAGCAGCGAGCGTGCGACGCCAGCCGTCATCGCGGCGGCGACCGATCCGAGCGCCACGCCCGCCGCCACCATCATCGCGACGTCACGCAGCACCAGTGCGAGCAGCGATCCACGCCCGGCGCCGAGCGCCACGCGGATGCCGAGTTCGTTCGTCCGGCGCGCCACCTGGAAGGCCAGCAGCCCGAACATGCCCAGGGCGGCGACGAGCATCGCCAGCGCGCCGAACGCACCGCCAAGGGTCGCCATCGTGCGCTCGGCGCCGATCGACTGCTCGATCAAGACGGCATACGGTCGCACCCGCTGGACCCGCAGCGCCGGATCAGCCTCGCGGACGGCCCGCGCAAGACCGGCGACGAGCGCCTGCGGATCGCCCGACGCCGCGCGCACGAGATAGTGGTAGCCCGACGGCTGCGCCGTCCCGGGCCGTTGCGTCTGCGGAACGTACAGCGTCTTGATCGTCCTGTCGCGAAGGCTCCGGTACTTCGTATTGCCGGCCACGCCGACGATCTCGTACGTGACGCCGGCATTCGTGACATGCCGGCCGAGCGCCTCGCGGGAGCCGAAGAAATAACGCGCGAAGCTCTCGTTGACGATCGCGACCCTGGGCGAGGCGGCGGTGTCCCGAGTGTCGAAGTCGCGGCCGGCAAGCAGCGGCGTACCGATCGCCTTGAAGTAATTCGGCGCGATGACGTTGAAACTCGCGGCATCGGGTTCATCGTCCCGGAATCGATACCCCTCGACCTGCACGGTCCTCTCCCAGAGAGAGCCGGTCACCGGCAGAACCGCCGTCGCGCTGACGGCGCTGACGCCCGGCATCGCCGCGAGACGCTCGATCAGAGCGTTCGCGACCGCCTGGATCCTGTCCGGCGGATACGGCTGCGGACTCCTGACCCCGACGACGAGCACGCCGCCGGCGTCGAACCCGCGGTCCACGGCGTGCAGCTTCACGAGAGTGCCGATGAACAGCGCGGCTCCGACCAGCAGCACCATGGAGATGGCGAGTTGCGCGACCACCAGCGCCTGACCCAGGCGCGCGGTGCCGCCCGCGCGGACCTGCTTGAGTGCCGGCGTGAGACCGCGCACGGCGTGCAGCGCCGGGGCCAGTCCGGCAAGGACGCAGGACACCGCCGCGACGGCGCCGGTAAAGGCCACGACCCGCCAGTCCGGCGCCACCGACGTCACGGCGTCGCGGCCGTTGAGGAACAACGCGAACAGCTGCGCGGCGAGCCACCCCGCCATCAGCAGTCCGACGCTCCCTCCGAGCGCCGCGAGCACGACACTCTCGGCAAGGAACTGCCGTACGAGGCGGCCGCGTCCGGCCCCGATCGCCAGGCGTATCGCAATTTCGCGCTGCCGGGCCGCCGCCCGCGCGAGCAGCAGCCCGGAGAGGTTCACACACGCGAGCAACAGCACGAGCCCGACGCTGCCCATGAGAATGAGCAGCGACCGCTCGTGGTCGTACCGAAAGGGGTTGAACCCGTCCGGCGCGGCCCTCGCGCCGGCGCGCTGCCGCAGGATCGACGGGCGATCCCTCTCCCGCTGCTGAGACGCAGACAACTGGACGAATGCGCCGAACAGCGCCTGCACCTCGGCGTCGATTCGGGCGACTGTGGCTCCGGGCCGCGGGCGCGCCATGACCGTGACGGTGTTGTAGCCCATCAACCGCCGCTGGTCATCGGCCAGCGCCAGCTGCAGCGGCAGCACCAGATCGGGCGTCCGGTCGGGCTGCAGGCTCCTGAACGACGGGGGCATCACGCCGACGATGGTGAAGACGCGGTCGCGGATCGTGACCGCTGTGCCGATCGCGTCTGGACCGCGGCCGAAGCGGCGCCGCCAGAAGCGATCGCTGATGACTGCCGCCGCCGGTTCGGCCGCAATCACATCGTCGGCCGGTGAGAGCAGGCGGCCCGCCGCCGGCTGGACGCCGAGGACGTCGAAGTACGTTCCGGACACCATGTCAGCGTCGAGGAGATCGTCCTGGCCGTCGATGATGGCCGTCGCAGAAAGTGTCCCCAGAGCGGTAATGGCCGATACCGACTCGAGCCTGTCGCGCAGCATCTCGAAAAACGGGTACGGCACCAGAAGCGGCCGGCCATCATCGCCGATGCGCGAGATCAGCACGAGACGGTCCGGGTCCGCCACGGGCAGCGCCCGTAGCATGACTGCGTTGATCAGGGAGAAGATCGCCGCGTTGGCGCCGATGCCCAAGGCGAGGGAGAGCACGGCGACGGCGGCGAACATCGGACTCCGCCGGAGTGTGCGGACCGCGTAGCGGATGTCCTGGGCGAAATCCGCGATCCAGCGTCCACGCACGTCGCGGACCTGCTCCTCGAGATGTGCGACGTTGCCGAACTCGCGGAAGGCCCGCCGCTCGGCGGCCTCGCGATCCATTCCGGCGGCGATGAAGTCCTCGACCAGGCGATCGCGGTGGTAGCGCAGCTCGTCCTCGACGCGCGGATTCTCCCGGCGGAACCAGGTCATGGTGTTACTCCGTATCGAGCACGGCCGTGACGGCCGTGGAGAGCCGCATCCAGTTGGCGCGCTGATCCTCGAGCTGCCGGCGGCCTTCCTTGGTGAGGGTGTAGAACCGCGCCTCGCGGCCGGTCTCGGAGGCGGCCCACTCGGCCCGCACCCATCTGCGTTTCTCGAGCCGATGCAGGGCCGGATACAGCGAGCCCTGCTGCACCTGCAGCACGTCCCGGGAGATCTGCTGCAGCCGCTGGGCGATCGCGTAGCCATGCACGGGCCCGAGGGCGACGATCTTGAGGATCAGGACGTCGAGCGTGCCCTGGAGGAGATCGGATTTCGGGGAGTCACCGGGCATGCTATGGCAATCTACATATAGATATGTAGATTGTCAAGGTGTGGTGGTGCTGCCGGCTGCCGGTTACCGGTTACCGGTTACCGGCTACCGGCTACCGGCTACCGGCTACCGGCTACCGGTTACCGGTTACCGGCTGACGGCTGACGGCTGCCGGCTGCCGGCTGCCGGCTGCCGGCTGCCGGAGTCTGCCTGGCGACCGCTGCGCGTAAAGTAAAAAGGGCCGCGCGGTGTGAACCGCGCGGCCCTGCAGCTGCAAAGCTGGAGGCTGGAAACTGCTCTATTCCGCCTTCTTGTGCACCACGTCCTGCACCGGCTTCTTGCTGCCGCCGAGGCCGGCGATCTTGATCGTCGGCTGCTCCTTCAGCACGTGCTGGCGGTACAGCTCCGCCATCTTCTCGTCTTCCGGCGCGAAGGCGCCCGGCTGCTGCTTCTTGGCGCGGAGCTTCTCCTCGCGCGCGTTCTTGGCGATGCCCAGCTCGTCGAGGTCCTTCTGCTTGCCGGCCGCCACCGCCTCCGGATCCAGCACCAGCGTGTGCTCCGCGCTCGACAGCTCGACCTTCTTGCCGCCGGCATAGATCTGGTGCCGGCCGTGCTCCTCGTACCACTTGGTCAGCGTCGCGGTCATGTGCATCTTCTCGATGATGTTCCGCCAGCCGATGCCGGTGTTGTACGCGCAGAAGCTGATCTCCCCTTCCTGCGTCGCATACGGAATGATGCAGCGCTCCGTGCGCCGGAAGTCGTAGTTGAAGAGATCCTGGAACCACATGCCGGCGATGAACAGGAAGTTCCAGCGATCGCCGCGCCGCTTCTCCTGGTCCTCGATCGTGCGCTCCCCGCCGACGCGGCCGTAGGCGCCGGTGTGCGCCTTCTTGGTCGCGCCGAACGTCTTGTCGAACTTCTTCATCAGGTCGGTCAGCTTGAAGTGCGTCGGCGACTGGAACGGGTCGTAGTTGCGCGCCAGGGCCAGCGCCATGCCGAGCACCGACAGCGTGCGGCCGCGCGCCGCGTCGTTCACCCGCTGCAGGTCCCTGGCCAGCTGATCGGCATGCAGGAACTTGGTGACCGGGACGGCCTCCTTGGTTTCCTTGTCGATCATCACCGCCATGCCGATGCCGCAGTTCGGGTGGCAGCCGCACGTGAGATTGCCCCACTCGGCGCTCGGGCCGTGCACCAGGTCCGCCCAGTCGGTGAAGGTGCCCATGAACGAGATCGGGAACCAGTCGCGCACCGGCTCGCCGAGCCCGGTCTGGTTCTTCACGTCGTGCGCCAGATGCGACAGCGTGTAGCGCTGCGCCGCGCGGCGCTCCGGCGTCACTTCCTCGTCGCGGCCGGTGAACGACACCGGCTGGAACGACAGGAAGTTGATCTTCTTCGGGTTGTCGAGCGCGAACTGAATCACGCGGCCGACCTGCTCGTTGTTGATCCCGTTGACGATGGTGATGACCGGGACGATGTCGACGCCGGCCGACCAGAGGTTCTCGATCGCGCGCAGCTTGACGTCGAACAGGTTGCCGACGAGACGATGCGAGTTGGCGGCGTTGCCGATGCCGTCGAACTGCAGGTAGGCGTAGCGCAGCCCGGCTTCGAACGCCGCCCTCGCGAACTCCTTGCTCTTGGCGAACTCGATGCCGTTGGTCGCCGCCTGCACCGAGTTGTAGCCGACCTTCTTCGCGTAGCGCACCGCGTCGAGGAAGTAGGGCGACATCGTCGGCTCGCCGCCCGAGAACTGGACCGACATCTGCCGCTTCGGCTTCAGCGTGATGGCGTTGTCCAGCATCGTCTTGATCTCGTCCCACGACAGCTCGTGGACGAAGCCGACCTGGTTGGCGTCCATGAAGCACGGGTCGCACATCATGTTGCAGCGGTTGGTCAGGTCGATGGTGAGGACCGAGCCGCGGCCGTACTTGATCGTCGAGCTGCCGTGGTTGTGCAGCTTCTCGTCGTTGTGCGAGCGGATGTCGCTGCCCGGGAACGACTCTTCGAGATGCTTGAAGAACGCCGGATCGATCGCCATGACGTCTTCGAAGTGCCCGTGGATCGGGCAGTCCTTCATCATCACGATCTTGCCGTCCTTCTCGGTGATGACGGCCTTGATCTCGCCCACCTTCTCGTTGAGGAGGATCTTGTAGTCCTGCTTGCCGTCGACGATCGCCTGCCGCGCCTCGCGGACGCAGTTCGGACAGAGCGAGTCGGTCTCACGCGGCCAGCCGAGCGGCGGCTTCACCTTCTGCCACGACTTCTGCAGCGGGAGCTCGGACCACTTGGGGGTGAACGCGGGATTCGGCTTGATGCTGTTGAGGGCATCGAACGCGGCCCAGGCGCCCTTCGCCGCCACGGTCAAACCCTTCTCCACGTACTTGATAGGCTTGTGCATGTCCGTAGATTAGCGCTAAGTACTTCTGTAAAAAGGACATTCCAGTGAAGTGGCACTTTCCGGGGGTGAACGGGCGCGCGCCGGCCCGGATGGGCCACGCGATCTCAAAACTGTCGAGCCGCGACGCCACGCGGCCTGCGGTCTGAGGGTTTTTCCCGCCGCCGGAACCGGCGCCCCTGCCGCCGCCGTATTGACGGGGTAGATTTCAACGTGATATCACTTTGACATCGAGGAGGGCCGCGATCATGATTCGCGAACGTCAATACGAAGGGATGCCCGGCGTCCCGGTGCTGCTGATCCTGCTGGTCTTGTCCGCGCTCGCCATCTACGGCCTGGTCGCCGGCGTCCGCGAGGACAGCGGCACGCTGGTGCTCGGCGACGTCGCCGCCCTGGTGGTGCTCGCCGGGCTCATGGCCGGCCTGTTCGTGGTCAATCCGAACGAGGCGCGCGTGCTGCAGCTGTTCGGCGACTACGCCGGCACGGCGCGGCGGCCCGGGCTGCGCTGGGCCAATCCGTTCCTCACCAAGAAGCGCGTCTCCATGCGCGTGCGCAACTTCGAGAGCTCGCGGCTCAAGGTCAACGACAACGAGGGCAATCCGATCGAGATCGCGGCGGTCGTCGTCTGGCAGGTCGTCGACAGCGCCGAGGCGGTGTTCGAAGTGGACGACTACAACAACTACGTCAAGGTGCAGAGCGAGGCGGCGCTGCGCAATCTCGCCACCAGCTACACCTACGACTCGCACGACGACGAGCGGATCTCGCTGCGCGGACACACCGCCAGCGTCGCCGAGCACCTCAAGAAGGAGATCCAGGACCGCCTGGCGCGCGCCGGCGTGCAGGTCATCGAAGCACGGATCAGCCATCTCGCGTACGCGCCGGAAATCGCCGCCTCGATGCTGCAGCGGCAGCAGGCCGGCGCGATCATCGCCGCGCGGCAGCGCATCGTCGAAGGGGCCGTCGGCATGGTGGAGATGGCGCTCGACATGCTCTCGCAGCGCGAGATCGTCACGCTGGACAACGAACGGAAGGCGGCGATGGTCAGCAACCTGCTCGTCGTGCTCTGCGGCGAGCGCTCGACCCAGCCGGTCATCAACGCCGGAACGATCTATCAATAAGCGCCGGTGGCCGAGCGCAAGCCCTTTCTCCTCCGGATCGATCGCGACATCCTCGACGCCGTTCAGCGCTGGGCGGATGACGATCTGCGCAGCCTGAACGGCCAGATCGAGTTCCTGTTGCGCAAGGCGCTCAAGGACGGCAAGCGGTCAGGCGGGCCGCCGGGCGGTTCGCAGCCACCAGAGGACGCGAAATCCAAGTAGGACCGCGAGCAGCGCCGTATAGACGACGGGATCGCCGGTGAAGACTTTCACCTTCAGCGCGAAGTGGATGACCACGCAGATCGCCGCCGCATAGACCAGCCGGTGCACCTGCGACCAGCGCTTCCCCAGCCGCCGGATCCACCCCCGGGTCGATGTCACCGCCAGGGGCAGCATCAGCAGAAACGCCGTGAACCCGAACGCGATGAACGGCCGCTTGGCCACGT
The DNA here is from genome assembly GCA_035699745.1 of Vicinamibacterales bacterium. Taxonomy (NCBI): domain Bacteria; kingdom Pseudomonadati; phylum Acidobacteriota; class Vicinamibacteria; order Vicinamibacterales; species Vicinamibacterales bacterium. The sequence goes on along the minus strand of DASSPH010000010.1, from coordinate 83,963 downwards.
CCGCCGCCATCGCCGCCAGCGCGAACCCCAGATCGAACGACCAGTACGCCAGCAGGTGCAGGGTGGCGTAGAAGAACGCGAACAGGCCGAGCATGCGCCGGAACTTGATCGCCGGATTCCAGCCGGTGAGCCGGCGCACCGGCGTGACGGCGAGGCTGAGGAACAGGAACTTCAGCGCCCAGCGGCCGGTTTCGAGCTGCACGGTCTCGGCGGGATTGACGCCGAGATTGCCGGCGAGCATGCCGCGGATCAGCAGTCCGGCCGGCACGAGCGCGGCGCTGAAGACGATGACCTTCGCGAGCCTGATCAATCAGTAGAACTTGCGAAGATCCATCCCGGCGTACAGCGACTGGACCTGATCGGCGTAGCCGTTGAAAATCAGCGTCTTCGTGGTCTTGAAGTAGCTCGGGATGCGGCGTTCGGTCGCCTGGCTCCATCGCGGATGATCGACGGCCGGATTGACGTTCGAGTAGAAGCCGTACTCGCCCGGATTGGCGTCGTTCCAGGCCGTCCGCGGCATCTTGTCGACGAACTTGATCTTGACGATCGACTTGACGTTCTTGAAGCCGTACTTCCACGGCACCACGAGGCGGATCGGCGCGCCGTTCTGGTTCATCAGCGTCCGGCCATAGAGGCCGACGGCGAGCAGCGTCAGCGGGTGCATGGCCTCGTCGAGACGCAGGCCTTCGGTATACGGCCAGTTGAGGCCGCCCTCGCGCAGCCCCGGCATCTCGTTGCGGCGCAGCACCGTCTGCATCTCGACGAACGTGGCCTTCGGCTGCGGCTCGGCGCGCTTGATGACGGCGGCGAACGGGATGCCGACCCAGGGGATCACCATCGACCAGGCCTCGACGCAGCGGAAGCGATAGATGCGCTCCTCGAGATCCGCGGTCTTGATCAGGTCCTCGAGCGCATAGGTGCCCGGCTTGTTGCACAGGCCTTCGATCGAGACCGTCCAGGGGGAGGTCTTCAACTGACCGGCGTACTTCGCCGGATCCCCCTTGCCGGTGCCGAACTCGTAATAGTTGTTGTAGCCGGTGATCTCTTCGAACTTGTTGAGCGGCTCGGTGGTGGTCACCATCCGCTTGGCGATGTTGGGGATGGGCGTCTGGGCGGCGGGATCGGCGCCGACCACGCCGATGGCGGCATCGAGCGAACTATTGCCGCAGGCCACGACGGCGGCGCCCGCCGCCGCCCCGGCCAGGCCGGCGCCAAGCTGCAGGAACTCGCGGCGGCGGAGGTAGATCCGCTCGTCGGTCACGTCGGAATACTTCAGATCTGCCGCCTTCTTGATCAACATCGCTGGCCTCTGCCCTATTAAACACCCGATCCCGGCCGGGCATTCCAGCGCGGCACGGAGAGCCAGATACAATGAACAGGATGTCCGTCCCCGCGACCGATCCGCGCTGGCCCAAGGTGCTTTCCCTCTCCGTGCACGAGTTCCGCACGCCGATGACGGTGGTTGCCGGCTACATCCGCATGCTGTTGAAGGAGCGCGCCGGCCCGCTGAGCGACCAGCAGCGGAAGCTGCTCGAAGAGGCTGAAAAGTCGTGCGCGCGGCTGTCCGCGCTGCTCGCCGAGGTGAGCGAACTGTCGAATCTCGAAGCCGGAACCGCGCCGCTCAACAAGGGGCCGGTGGAGATCAACGCCCTGCTCGCCGATGCGGTGAAGAGCCTGCCGCCGCTGCCCGACCGCGACGTGCCCGTGACGCTCGACCTGCCCGGCGAGCCGTTTCAGTTCGAAGGTGACGCGGTTCGACTGACCCAGGCCTTCACCTCGATCGTCGCGGCGCTCCGCCGCGAGCTCATCGGCGAGGATCCGCTCGTCGTCCGCGGCCGCCGGTCCGGCGGCGCATACGAACTGCTGGTCGGCGATCCCGCCACGATCGACGCGCTCGGGGCCGAAGCGCCCGACGCACGCGGCGTGTTCGACGAATGGCGGGGCGGCGTCGGCCTCACGCTCGCGGTCGCGCGCCGGGTCCTCAACGCGCATGGCGCGACGATCGCCGCCGCGCCGGACGGACGCAAATCCGGCGCGCGCATACTGTTGAGCCACGCCTGAATTCCGTAACCGGATCGTTCTCTTCCTGAACATCGCGGTGCGCGCCTGATCGCGCTCGCGCAGAATTCCTCGCGAATTTCCATCGCCGGTCCGGCAGCGGATCTGCTACACTCCCGGCGCGCGCACCACCGCGCTCACTCACAACACTTCTAACCTTCGGGCCGGGAACACGCTGATGAAGCGTTCGAACCGGCGGCGCGTGTACGCGTCCGCCCTGATGTTCCTTGCCGCGAGCGCGCACGCTGTTTCTGCCAGCGGCGCGGACGCGGTCGTCAAAGTCGGTCTCTGGAACGTGCGCGCCGGCAAGGGCATCGCCGCGCTGCCCGGCCACGCGGCGCCGTACACCGACTCCACCAACTGCACCGATCCCTCGCAGCCCTTGAACGCCTGGGGCGCCGGCGCGGTGCAGGCCGAGCTGACGCGCGCGCTGGGCGACCCGTCGGTCGTCGCGCTCGCCCTCAACGAAGCATGGGGCACCGTCTGCGCGTCCCCCGAAAGCGTCCGCAAGGCGCTCGGCTGGACGTCGGCGACGCGCGAACAGAACGGCGTCGCGATCGTGTCCCGCTACGGCTTCGCCGGCGCCGAACAATGGCTGCAGCTCGATACCACGCAGAATCTGATGCCGACCGACACCATGTGGGTGGTGCGCGCGCCGGTCTGCCTCGACGCGGCGTGCACGCAGTCCATGCAGGTCTACGCGGCGCACTGGTACGGCAGCGGCACGTCGGCGGACGCGGTCTTCAACAAACAGGCCCAGCAGACCGCGCAGTTCCTCACCTCGACCTCCGCCGGGCAGCCGCACGTGTTCGTCGGCGATCTGAACGTGTGGGAAGGATCGGCGATGGTCTGCAGCCAGACGCCGAACAACACCGCGCTGGGCGCGCTGCGCAGCGCCGGCTACGTCGACGCCTGGCCGTCGGTGAACGGATCGGTGGAGGGGTACACCGGCATGGTGAACCGTGCCGGGTGCGGCAATCCCGAGGGCTACCCGTTCAAGCGCATCGACTACGCCTGGACGCCGGCGTACTTTCCGGCACTCGCGATGACGCGGTTCGGCAAGGTCCCTCCCGGCGATGCGGCCCCGTCCGATCACTTCGGCGTCCTGGTCACGGTGCCGTACCCCGGAACGCCCGCGCCGCCGCCGGCGCCCTCTCCCTTGCCGACGCCGATCGTGTCGAACGCCGACAACATCGTGCTGCACGCCAAGAACGCGTCGGTGGTCGGCAGCGCGTGGACGATCGTGGCGGATGCCTCCGCCGCCGGCGGCGCCCGCGTCGCGAACCCGGATGCCGGGGCGGCGAAGCTCACCACCGCGGCCGCCGCACCCGCGAGCTACTTCGAGCTGCCGTTCACCGCCCAGACCGGCCGCGCCTATCGCCTGTGGATCCGCGGACGCGCGCAGAACGATGCGTGGACCAATGACTCCACCTTCGTGCAGTTCAGCGGCAGCCTCGGTGCCGACGGGCTGCCGGCGTTCCGCATCGGCACGACCTCGGCGTCCGTCGTCAGCGTCGAAGAAGGATCCGGCGCCGGACTGGCGGGCTGGGGCTGGCAGGACAACGGATACGGCATCGCGGTTCTCGGCCCGGTGATCTATTTCGACGCGCCGGCCCAGCGCCTGCGCGTGCAGGTCCGCGAGGACGGCATGTCGATCGATCAGATCGTGCTGTCGCCGGTGCAGTTCTTCACGGCCGCGCCCGGCGCCGGCAAGAACGACGCGACGATCTACGCGGAAGTGAACGCCGGCGCGCCGGCACCGGCGCCGGCGCCTCCCCCGCCGGCGTCGACGGGCGCCGTGACCTGGACGCAACTCGTGAACGCGTCGAGTAACGGCGCGGAGCTGTGGAAGGTGCGCGGGTGCGCCGATTGTCCCGACGCGGGCGCGGTGAGCACCCAGGCCGTCGCCGACGCCACGTTCAGGTTCACCGTCAGCAGCGGCTACCGCCTCGTCGTCGGGCTCGGCCGCGATGCGGGCACGAACACCGGCTACGCGATCGACTACGCCTTCAGCTTCAGCGACAGGGGCGGATTCGAGATCCGCGAAGGAGGGACGTACCGGCGCGAAGGCACGTTCACCGCCTCGGACGTGTTCGGGATCTCGGTGTTCGGCGGCGTGGTGAAGTACTACCGCAACGGCACGCTCGTGTATACGAGCGGCGTCGCCGCGGCCTCGCCGCTCGTCGCCGACACCAGTCTGTTGTCGCTGGGCGCGGGCGTGACCAGCGCGTCCATCGTCAAGTAGCTGAGCTTCGGTCGAACGGCTCAGCCCGAATCTTGCATCGTCGCCGGCCATGCCACGTGCCGACGTGCTGTCGCCGAGCCGCGCCGAGTCGATGCAGCAGTGGGAACGCGCCGAAATCACGCGCAGTTCCGTCGAAGCCACGCTCACCAGCGATCAGGAGCTGCGGGTCAGCGCCGGCACCTTCGCGCGCTACGCCAGTCCGCCGGTTCACACCGCTTACCCACTCGAGTACGCGTACGCCCTTCTGGGCGACGTCGACGGCAGACGGGTGGTGGATTTCGGGTGCGGCTCGGGGGCGAACACGGCCCTGCTCGCCGGCCGGGGCGCTCACGTCTGGGGAATCGACATCTCCGAGGACCTGCTGCGGCTCGGCAAGCGGCGGCTCTCGCTCAGCGGCCGCGCCAACGCCGCGACGTTCATCGCCGGATCCGCGCACGACATGCCGTTCCCCGACGACTCCATCGACGTGGTGTTCGGCATCGCCATCCTGCACCACCTGGATCTCGATCTGGTCTCGAAGGAAGTGCGCCGCGTTCTCAAACCCGGCGGCCGCGCGATCTTCCAGGAGCCGGTGCGCAACTCGGCGGTGCTCCGCTTCGTGCGATCGCTGATTCCCTATCGCGCGCCCGACATCTCGCCGTACGAACGGCCGCTGACGGACGCCGAGCTGCGGCGGTTCGCGAACGGGTTCTCGTCGGTGTCGGTGCGGGCCTTCGGCCTGCCTCATGTCCAGGTGGGTCCGCTGCTGCCGGTCGTGAAGAAATACTGGCGCACGCTGTACGCGTGGGATCGGTGGCTCCTCGATCGGCTGCCGGGGCTCGGGCGCTATGCGTCGATTCGCGTGATTGCGCTCACCAAATGACGCGGACCCTGTCGGGACGAACCGGCGCGGTCACCATCAGCCCCTTCTGCACGTTGTCCATGATGTTGACGAGCAGCCGCAGGTTCGCGCCCGGCCCCTGCGCGAACAGGATGGGATCGCCCGCCGACGGCCACTTGATCTCGAACGGCTCCTGAAACGAGTTTCCTTCCGGATAGCGCGAGCTGCTGCCGCCGCTGATCCAGTTGCCGGTGATCACCGACGCGGGGAAATACATCTGGATGGTCAGCGTTCCCGTCGAGGCGTCCGCGCCGTTGATCCCGTACTGCCCGTGGCGCGTCGCGTTGCTCGAGAAGCGGAAGCCGGGCATCTGCCTCGGCGCGGACTTGGTGCCGCCGTAGGCGTACAGCAGCGTGGTGCCGTCGAAGTCGATCGTGTTGCGTTCGATGGTGAGATCGCGGACCGCGTCGCCGACGAGGAACGGCCAGCCGGCGCCGCCCATCGCGGTGGTCACGTCGTAGATGACGTTGTTGGCGATCGTGATCGTGTTGGTCTGACCGGTGACGCCGTTCGAGTCGTAGCCGGCGATGTTGAAGCCGCCGGCGACGTTCCGGATCATGTTGTTGCTGAAGTCGACCTGTTCGATGATGCACCAGGTGCACTGCCCGCCCTGGTTCCGCGGCGTGAAGAGAATCGCATAACCGGGCTGCGCCGCCTGCCAGTTGTTCTCGAACAGGTTGTATTCGATCTTCACGCGACGCGCGTTCTTCAGCTCGAACAGGTTCTTCACCTGCCATTTCGTCGCCGAGGCGGGCGGCGTGCCGGATCGCCCCCCCGCCGTCGTGTTGTGCACGAAACTCGGAGCGCTGACGCTCCAGTACTGTGTCGCTCCCGCCGGGTTGCGCACGTACACCTGGTACTCCGTCGCATCCGGCACGGCATTCCACGTCACGGTGATCGCGCCGCTGCTCGCGACGGCGGTCACTTCGTCTGACGGCAGCGACGTGGCCACGGTCCCGGCGCCGGACGGCTGCCGCGCGACGACGCGATACGCGTAGACGCCCGCCGGCAGCGATCCGCTTCCGGCGCCAACGGCGGCGACGCCTCCCGGCGCGGGGACGATGTCGTTCCGCCACGCCATCGGCCGGGTCATGTGGTTGTTGCGGACGATGACGTCGCTGCTGACCAGGTTCGGGATCGCCGGATCGGATCCCCCGAGCAGAACGACTTCCCCGGTCGCTTCCAGATAGTTGTTCTCGATCAGGAACGGTCCGGGGCCGTTCCATCCGCCGATCGCCTGTGTGTCGATGCCGACGCCCTTGATGTCGCTGACGTGAGAGTTGCGAATCGTCACCGCACGGGCGTTGAGCGCGATGCCCCGCTTCTGTCCCTGCACCCGATCGCCGTGGACGTACACGCGATCGAGCTCGATCTCGTAGGGCACCTGGGCGAGGTCCACCTGGGCGTCGGATCCATCCCCCAGCTGGATGATGTCGCCGTATCCATCTTTAGTAGCGGGGAACTCGAGGAACTTCAGCAGCCAGTGGTGCGCGCCCGGCGCGGTTCGAAGCGCCGCGGCCGAGTTCGGGGACGCGATGCGGGCGAAGCGGGCGGCGGTCGCGGGTGACACCCGCTGACGCGGGCCGGGGAGTTCGTTGTCCGCGAGGTCGGTGCGGACGGTTATGGTCGAGCTCCCCGTCGTCACGGGCAGTACGAAATTTCCCGTGAAGGTCGTCTGCGGCGCGAGACGGAGCTCGTCGCCGGGGCGCGCCGCGTTCAGCGCCGCCTGTAAATCGTCGCCGGCGCGTACGTATCGCACCTCCGCAAAACACAAATTCGGAGAGAGCGACACAATTATCGCTGCGAAAACCGGGATCCGGGGCGTCATGGCCAGCGCCGAGGCAATTGCGATGCCTGAGGTGTACACACGGCGCGCCCGATAACGGCTGAGCTGAGATTCCCGAGGCCCCGGCCGCGGATGCGGACATACGCCGCAGACGGGCCGGAGGTCTCGCAGGAATGCCGCGGACGACGTGAAAGCCGCGGAAGAATGGACTCAGGCGGCGCGGCGCACCGCCGCGGCAAGACCGATCAGGGCGGTACCGACCAGAACCATCGTGGCTTCGTCGCGCATGCCGCCGAGCGGCGGCACCCGCACCTGCTGCACGGCGACGGTCGCCGTGGTCTCCGCTTCCGCCGGCTGGGGCGCGGCGCCCAGCGGCGATGCCGCGAGTGCGCACCCGACCAGCGCAGTGGAAGCCAGATACTTACGCATAACCCTTTTCCTCACGCCTCCCGGAGTATCAAGCGCGGTGCCACGCGAAATCCGCGGAAAAGAGGCAAGCCGCTACACAACTTTCTTCATCCGCTGGCCACTTCGTCGGCTGTTGAGGTACGAGTCTTGAATGATGTGGGAAACTGGATGGACACCCGGTCTCGAAACGCAGTCTCCTGATACACGATGAAGAAACCATACGTCGCGATTGTCGATGATGATGCCGGCTTCGCTCAGTACTTGCGCACCTTTCTCTCGCTGCGCGGCTACGAAGCGCGATGCTATACGCGCGGCGACGAACTGCTCGCCTCGATGAAACAGAACGAGCCGCCCGATGTGGTGCTGCTCGACGTCATGATGCCCGGCCTCGACGGTATGGCGACGCTGCGCGCGCTCAAGGCGTCCCGCCCCGAGGCGCAGGTCATCATGCTCTCGGGCCGCAACCAGGCCTCCACCATAGTCGAGGCGGTTCGCCTCGGCGCCGCCGACTACGTCGTCAAACCGGACGATCCCGAAGGGCTCGGCGAAATCGCGCTCGATGTCGCGATCAAGAACGCCATCGAGAAGAACCGGCTGGTGTCGGAGCTCAGCGAGCTGCGCCAGCAGCTCTCGGACGACGAAGACCGCGCCGTCTGGGGCAACAGCGAGAAGATGCGGGCGATCGCCACGGTGATCGAACAGGTCGCCGACAGCGACGTCGGCGTGCTCATTCGTGGAGAGAGCGGCGTCGGCAAGGAGCTGGTGTCGCGCGCGATTCATCAACGATCCACGCGCCGCAACCGGCCGTTCGTCAAGGTCAACTGCGCCGCGCTGCCCGCGGAGCTGCTCGAGAGCGAGCTGTTCGGCCACGAGCGCGGCGCCTTCACCGGCGCCGCCAACACCCGCATCGGCAAGTTCGAGCAGGCCGACACCGGCACGCTGATGCTCGACGAGATCGGCGAGATGAAGCCGGCGCTCCAGGCCAAGCTGCTCCACGTCCTGCAGGACGGCGAGTTCACCAAGCTCGGAAGCAACAAGCGCGTCCAGGTGGACGTTCGCGTCGTCGCCGCCACCAATCGCGATCTCGAGAAGATGATGCTCAGCGGCGACTTCCGCGAGGACCTGTACTACCGGCTCAAGGTCATCGAGCTGACGGTCCCGCCGCTGCGCGAGCGGCGCGACGAGATCCCGACGCTCATCGACTTCTTCATCGCCCGGTACGCGCGCAAGTACAACCGTGCCGCGCGGCCGCTGTCCGAAGGCCTCTATCAGCTGTTCATGCAGTACGACTGGCCCGGCAACATCCGCGAGCTCGAGAACATGATCAAGCGGGTGGTGATCCTGCAGGACGAGCAGCTCGTCATCCGCGAGATCGAGCGGAACATGCAGCGCGCGATGGCGAACGCGGCCGCCGCTGCAGCCGCGGCGGCTCCGGCGGCCGTGCCGGCCGCCGCGGTGGCTGCGGTCGGCGTGCCGGGCTATGCCGCGGTGCCGCCGATTCCGTTCCCGCCTCCGCTTCCCGCGGCGCCCGCCGACGAGGCTGCGGACGAGGCGGAGGCGGACGAGCACGCGGCGAGCGAACCGGGCAACGGCAACGGTTCGCTGGCGTCAGTGGCAAAGGCCGCGGCGATGAAAGCCGAACGCGCGGCGATCGAGCAGACGCTCCGCCAGGTGCACTGGAACCGCCGCAAGGCGGCGCAGATCCTCGGGGTCAGCTATAAGACGCTGCTCAACAAGATCAAGGAGTGCGGCATCTCGAGGGTTTGATCCGCCACACAGTAAGTACCGCGCTACCGTTTCACTCTCGGTAGCGCGGTTCCCACCTCTGCGTTTGTCCGGCAGCGTCCGCCGGATTCCTCAATAATTCCAAACTCTTACTGTCGTGGCACTGGCCTTGCTGAACTGGGCGTGTGCATTCGCCCACGCAGCCACGGCTCTCCGGCCGCCGCGAAGGTGAGGTTCCCTCCTCGCCGCCGGTGAATCTCACCGGCGAGTCGCAGGCACATGCGGCGTCGCGGCGCTTCTACACCGAACTGCTCGGCGGCAGCAGCCAGATGCGCGAAGTGCGCGACCTGATCGATCGCGTGGCGGACACCGACGTCACCGTACTCGTGCGCGGCGAGAGCGGCACTGGCAAGGAACTGGTCGCGCGCGCGGTCCACGACGCGTCGACGCGGCGCGAGCGGACGTTCGTGAAGGTGAACTGCGCCGCCCTTCCCTCGGAGCTGCTCGAGTCCGAGCTCTTCGGTTTCGAGCGCGGCGCGTTCACCGGCGCCATTCAGCACAAGCCCGGCAAGTTCGAGTTCGCCAACCACGGAACGATGTTCCTGGACGAAATCAGCGAGATGGGGCTCGGGCTCCAGTCGAAGCTGCTGCAGGTTCTGCAGGACGGCGAGTTCGCCCGTCTCGGCGGACGGCAGGATGTAAAAGTGGACGTCCGTGTCGTCGCCGCGACCAACCGGGACCTCGAGGGGGCGGTCGCCGAGGGACAGTTCCGCGAAGATCTCTACTTCCGTCTCAACGTCGTCTGCATCACGCTCCCGCCGTTGCGGCAGCGCCGCGACGAGATTCCGAGACTCACCCAGTTCTTCCTCGCGCATTACTCGCAGCACTACAACAAGCCGCCGATGGCGATGGCGACCGACACCCTGCGGTTGTTCGCCGAGTACGACTGGCCCGGCAACGTCCGCGAGCTGGAGAACCTGATCAAGCGGATGGTGATCCTCGGCACCGACACGCAGATCCGCCGCGAGGTGGCCGACGCGATCGCCAGCCGGGCGCTCCGCGTCGGTCCGATCCCGATCCTCGAGCAGGCCACGGCGGCGGCCGCTTCGTCGGCCGCGGTGCCCGCCGCGCCGCCGGCGGCCGCCGCCCCACCGGCTCGGCCCGCTGCACCGCTCGCCGCGGCGCCGCCGCCCGTCCCGCTGTGCGGATCGTTGAAGGACATCGGCCGCACCGCCGCGCGGGAAGCGGAACGCGAGTTGATCTACCGCACGCTGCAGCAGACGCGATGGAACCGCCGCGAGGCGGCCGAGATCCTGGGCATCAGCTACAAGGCCCTCCTTTACAAGATCAAGGAAGCGGAGCTCGACAAAGCATCGTGAGTGACGTCTTGACCCCGGAAACCTTCGACTTCGTGCTCACCAACGAGCTCAAGCGAGCGGCGCGCTCGCAGAACTTCGTGACGCTGGTGCTGATGCAGCCGCGCGCCGAGGCCCGCGAGGAGGCGGTGCGCGAGACCGCCGGGCTGGTCAGCACCGAGCTGCGCGAGACCGATCTGCTCGCCACCGACGAGGCCGGACTGTGGATGGTCCTGCTCGACACCGATCTGCCGAACTCGTCGCGCGTGATCGAACGCCTCATGGGGCGGCTCGAGCACTACCAGTTCACCGCGCCGATGGATCTCGAGGTCGGGGCGGCCTGCTGCCCCACGCATGGATCCGACGTCGCCACCCTGCGCCGCGTCGCGACGGAGGCGCGGCGGACGCTGCGGCGTCCGGACGCTCATGGAACCGCTCAAGCTCAATAGAGGATGCCCGATATGAAGACACTGATCGTTGCCGCTCTCGCCTTCGCGCTCCTGCCCGCCGCCGCGCGGGCGCAGGGTCCCGTCGGGACGTCGGGCGCTTCAGCGTCGCCGTCGCGCCCGGCCCCGGCCGCGACGAATTACAGCACCGCCCCCGACTACCGGCTGGCGGCGGGGGACAAGCTGCGCATCGAGGTCTACAAGGACACGCAGCTCTCGCAGTCGCTCCAGGTCCGCCCGGACGGAAAGATCACGCTGCCGCTGCTCGGCGACATTCCCGCGGCGGGCCGCACCTCCGTCGAGCTCCGCGACGCCATCGCCGGCAAGCTCGAGGAATACATCGCCAAGCCGGTCGTCACCGTGATCGTGACCGAGACGATGCCCCAGGTCGTCTACGTCACCGGCGAGGTGAACAAGCCCGGCGCGCTGCCGATCACCACCGGACAGATGTCGATCATCCAGGCGATCGCCATGGCCGGCGGCTTCACCGACTTCGCCAACAAGAAAGACATCCGCGTGCTGCGCAAGGGCGCCGGCGGCATGCAGACGCTCCGCTTCAACTACAAGGAAGCGATTGACGACGAGAGCCGCCGCGAGCCGCTGGCGCTGGTGGCCGGCGACACGGTGATCGTCAAGTAGAGGCGATGATGCTATCCCGTTCATTCCGCGGCGTCGCCGCCGCCGTCCTCGGGACCGCGCTCTGGGCCGCACCGGCCGCGGCGCAGGACCAGACGACCGAGTTTCCGTCCTGGAACATCCCCGGCTGGACGTTCACGCCCGGAGTCGTCTTCGGCGCGCTGTACGACAGCAACGTGACGCTGACGTCGCCGGGCGTCGGCCAGGAGATTCCCTCCGACACGCTGTTCCAGATCGAGCCGTTCGGGCAGATCGACTACTTCAGCCCGCGGACGACGCTGAGCGGCGGCTATCGCGGGTTCCTGCGGCGCTACGTGGACCTGGGGGCGCTCGACAGCCTCGATCACCGCGCCTTCTTCACGCTGCGCGAGCGGGTGACGCGGCGGCTGACGGTGTTCGTGACGGAGAACTTCGCGCAGGTGCCGACGACCGATCGGCTGCCGCTGAACGGAGTGCCGTTCCTCCGCGGCGGCGCGCGCTACAACGACCTCGCCGGCGGCCTCGAGGCGCGGCTCTCGCGGAGCACCGACTTCACGGCGCGCTACGAGGTGACCTGGGTCGACTTCATGCGCGAGGACACGCCGCTGACCGGCGGCATCGTCAACGGCGTGCGGAGCAGCCTCAGCCGCCGCCTCACCGAGCGCGTGTCCCTGGGCGGCGAGTACGAGCTGCGGTGGGCCGACCTCAACGACGGACTGCGCAACCAGACGTTCCAGGATGCCGGCGTGGTGGTGCGGTACCGCGTCGGCGAAGTGACGAACTTCGAGGCCGCCGGCGGCGTCGCGCACCTGAACGATCGCACCCGCGGCGACAGCCGCACCGGGCCGTACGTGCGCGCCGAGCTGATTCACCGCGCCCCGCGCGCCACCGTGGGGGCGGAGTTCCGGCGCAGCTACGTGCCGTCGGTGGCGTTCGGCGGCACCAATCAGACCGAGACGCTGCGCGGCTACATCCAGATGCCGCTCGCGCGCAACCGCCTCTACATCCAGGAATCGGCATCGTGGCACCGCAGCGACCCGTTCGACCCGGCATTCCTGCCGCTGCAGTCGGCGTGGCTCAACACCGTCGTCGGCTACGCGGTGCAGCGCTGGTTCCGCATCGAGGGCTACCACGCGCTCAGCCGGCAGGACACCCGCCAGGCCGGCGGACGCATCGGCCGCAACATCGTCGGCGTGCAGTTCGTGGTCTCTGAACCCGTGAGGATTCGCTAATGGATCAGCAGTCGTTTCACCCGCTCGATTACCTGTCGGTCGCGAACCGCCGCAAGTGGTGGTTCATCGTGCCGCTGATCACGTGCATCGCGCTCGGCGGCGCGGTGGTGGCGGTGTGGCCGAAGAAGTATCTGTCGAAGGCGGCGATCGGCATGCAGTCGCCGACGCTGTCCCCCGATCTGCTGCGCGGCGTCAGCTCGATGGATCCGTCGGAACGGCAGCGCGCGGTCCAGCAGCTGCTGCTCAGCCCGACCGTCCTCGAGCGGGTGATCCGCGAAGAGCAGATCAATCCCAAGTCGCCGGCCGCCGACGTGGCGCTGTGGCTGCGCGACAACCTGGCGCGCAACATCGAAGTGCCGCCGCCGATCGGCTTGAACGGCCGTCCCGATCCGACGCGGGGCATCGATCTGTTCTATATCGGCTATACCGATCGCGACCCGGCGCGCGCCCAGCGCATCACCAACCGCGTGGCGACGGTGTTCGTCGAAGAGAACTCGAAGTTCCAGACCATCCGCGCCGAGAACTCCGCGGACGTGCTCGAGCAGCAGTTGAACGCCTCCCAGGCGCGCCTCAACGAGCTGGAGAACAAGCTGCGCGGCAAGAAGCAGAACTACATCGGTCGGCTGCCCGAGCAGATCGGCGCCAACGTCCAGATGGTGAACGGCGCCCGCACGCAGTTCGAGTCGATCTCGATGCAGATCCGCGCCGAGCAGGACCGGCTGTCGCTCATCGAAGGGCAGCTCGATCAGATGCGCCAGGGGGTCGGCGCCGAGTCGATGACGACGGCGGCGATCGCCGCGTCGCAGGCGTCGCAGAAGCGCGTGGACGATCTGGAATCGCAGCTCGCCAGCGCCCGCGCGCTCGGCTACAAGGACAAGCATCCGGAGATCGAGCGGCTCCAGGCCGAGATCAAGCAGGCCCGCGCCGACCTGTCCGCCTCGCGCGAGCAGGCGCCGTCGAACCGCGAGGAGCTGCTCAAGGCGGACCCGCTGTACCGGCAGAAGCTCACCGAGCGCGACATGACCCGGCTGCGCATCCGCGAGCTGCAGAACGCCTCGGCGTCGGCGCAGCGCCAGATCGGCGAGTACCAGAGCCGCGTCGAGGCCGCTCCGGTCGTCGAGCAGGAGCTCGCCTCGCTGACGCGGGACTACAACGCGGAGCGCGACCGCTACGCGGATCTGACCACCCGCCTGAACAACGCGCGCGTCGCCGAAGACGTCGCGCGCAAGCAGGGGGGAGAGCGGTTCAGCATTCTGTATCCGGCCTTCCTGCCGGACACGCCGATCGAGCCGCAGCCGCTGAAGATCATGGGCGTGGCGCTGGTCGCCGGACTCGTGCTCGGCGCGATCGCCGCGCTCGGCCGCGAATTCCTCGATCGATCGGTCCATGACTCGCGCGCGCTGCAGAGCGAGTTCGAAGTCCCGGTCCTCGGCGAGATTCCCCGGATCACCGCCTGAAGCAGGAGAAACGACAGATGAGCCGCATCCAGGAGATCCTCAAGAAGGCCGAGCGCGACGGCAGCGTGCATCGCACGCGGCCGATTGTCCCCGATCGCGCCAACACGGCGGTCGCGCAGGCGCTGGTGGAGCCCGAGCCTCCCCTGGTCGACCCGGCGCCGCTGCCGCGGGTGGAACCGCCGCCGCCGCACATCGGCTTCGCGCCGGTCGCGCCGCCGCCGGCGGTGGCCCCCGCGGCGGAGCCGGCCGCCCCGATCGCCGCCCCGCGGCACGCGCACGGCCACATCGATCCGCGGCTCGTCGCCGCAATCGCGCCGCAGTCGGTCGCCGCGGAGCAGTACCGCCTGCTGCGCACCCGCGTCACCCGCGCGGAGAACGGACGGCCGTGCAGGACCATCATCGTCACCAGCCCGAACAAGGGGGACGGCAAGAGTCTCACCGCGGCGAACCTGGCGCTGACGATGGCGCACGATCCGCAGCACCGCGTGCTGCTGCTCGACGCCGATCTCCGGCGGCCGTCGCAGCACACGCTGTTCGGCCTTGCCGACACGCCGGGCCTCAGCGACGTCCTCATGGGCGGCGCGGCGCTCGAGGAGGCGCTGGTGATGATCCCCGACCACCGGCTGACGGTGCTGCCGGCGGGACTGGTGCCGACGCAGCCCGCGGAGCTGCTCGGGTCGTCCGGCATGCGCCGGGTGCTCGAGACCCTGCGCACGCGCTTCGATCGCATCCTCATCGACATGCCGCCGGCGGCGCCGCTCGCCGACGTGCCGATCGCGTCGACCATGGCAGACGGCGTGCTGATGATCGTCCGGGCCGGCGTCACGCCGAAACCGGACATCGAGCGCGCGCTGATCAGCGTCGACGGGGCGAAGGTGCTCGGGCTGGTGCTGAACGACGCGGGCGGGCCCGGCGTGCCGGACCGGTACGCCGGCTACCGGTACGCGGCGGGCTAGGGGGAGTCAGGGGGCGGTCATGCAGCTCTTCAACCGGTACGTCTCGATGCGCAGCCTGACGGTGTTCGGCGGCGAACTGCTGCTGATCTTCGGGTCGGTGGCGCTCGCGGCGGCCTTCCAGGACACGCCGGATCTCGCGGCGAACCTGTGGAAGATCGCGGTGGTGACGCTGATCTGCCAGCTGTGCCTCTACTACAACGATTTCTACGATCTCACCCTGGTGCACTCGAACCGCGAGCTGGTCGTCCGGCTGCTCCAGGCCGCCGGCGCCGCCTCGATCGTGCTCGCGGCGCTCTACTTCGTCCAGCCCGATCTGATGATCGGCAACGGCATCTTCGTCTCGGCGCTGTTCGTCTTCCTCGTCGCCATCCTCGGCTGGCGTCTCGCCTTCAACAGCGTGACCGGCTCCCTGAAGCTGGACGAAGAGCGCGTGCTCTTCGTCGGCACCGGGGAGACCGCGCGCAAGGTCGCGCGGCAGATTCTCGATCAGCACGAGTTCGCCTATCGCGTCATCGGCTTCATCGACGACGATCCGTCCCGCATCGGCGAGCGCATCGTCAACCCGGCGATCGTCGGCACGCCGGCGGATCTCGATCGGCTGATCGCGCAGCACCACGTCGACCGCATCGTCGTCGGCCTGTCCGATCGGCGCGGCAAGCTGCCGGTCGAGGAGCTGCTGCGCGCCAAGATGGCGGGGATCCGCGTCGAAGACGCGACCACGACCTACGAACGGGTGACCGGCAAGATCCTGATCGACGACCTGCGGCCGTCGTGGCTGATCTTCTCTGACGGCTTCCGCGTCTCGGGCGTGACGCGCTTCATGAAGCGGGCGATCGACCTGACGCTGGCGCTGGCGCTGGCCATCGTCACGCTGCCGCTGATGCTGCTGACGGCGCTGCTGGTGCTGCTCGAGGACGGCCGGCCGGTGCTGTACCGCCAGGAGCGTGTCGGCGAGAACGGCCGGACCTTCGTCCTGTCGAAGTTCCGCTCGATGCGGAAGGACGCGGAACAGGGGGGGACCCCGGTCTGGGCGCGGGACGGCGACGACCGCGTCACCCGCGTCGGCCGGTTCATCCGCAAGACCCGCCTCGACGAACTGCCGCAACTGTGGAACGTGGTGCGCGGCGACATGAGCTTCGTCGGGCCGCGCCCCGAGCGTCCGTTCTTCGTCGAGCAGCTGGCGCAGGACATCCCCTTCTACCAGCAGCGGCATGCGGTGAAGCCGGGACTGACCGGCTGGGCGCAGGTGAAGTACCGCTACGGCTCCTCGCGTGAGGATGCGATGGAGAAGCTGCGCTACGACCTCTATTACATCAAGCACCTGTCGGTGTTCTTCGACCTGACGATCGTCTTCGACACGGTGAAGGTGGTGCTCTTCGGGAAGGGGGCGGCGTGACGGACGCCGCGTGGCCGGTCCAGGCGGATCAGCCGCTGCGGACCCTGGCGCGCAACGTCGGCACGCGGTACCTGTTCGTCGTCGTCGAGATGGCGATCGGGCTGCTCACGCTGCCCTTCAACCTGCATCATCTCGGCGCCGAGGCGTACGGGCTGTGGATGCTGACCGCCGGCATCACCGTCCACTTCTCCATTCTCGACCTGGGCTACGGCGGCGCGATGGTCAAGTTCGTCGCGCAGTACCGGTCGCAGCGGGACGCGCGCGGCCTGAACGAGATCGCCAGCACGATCTTCGTGCTCTTCTCGGCCCTCGGCCTGCTCGTCTACGCGCTGGTCGTCGGCCTGGCGTTCAACCTCGATCAGTTCTTCAACATCACGCCGGCGCAGGCCGAGACCGGCAAGTGGATCCTGCTGATCGTCGGCCTCAACGCCGCGGTGAATTTCGGGTTCTCCACCTTCGGCGGCATCTGCGCCGGCTTCCAGCGCTACGACATCAACAACGTGGTCGCGATCGCGAGCAGCGCCGTGGTCGCCGCGGTCAACGTCGCGGTGGTGCTGATGGGCTATGGATTGATCCCGCTCGTCGCCGCGACCACCGCGGTACGCCTGGCCACGTATCTCATCTACTGGCGCAACGCCTACAAGGTGTTTCCGCTGCTGCACGTCCGGCCGTCGCTCTTCCGCCGCGCCCGGGTTCGCGAGGTGACGGGGTTCAGCATCTACGCCTCGATGATCGACTGGGCCAACAAGCTCAATTACAAGCTGGACGAGGTCGTCATCGGCGTGTTCCTCGGCGCGGCGCCGGTCGCGATCTGGGCGGTCGCCGATCGCATCATCTCGGCCACCCAGCGCCTGACCAATCAGAGCAACACCGTGCTGTTCCCGCTGATCGTCGATTCCGACGTGAGCCAGCAGACCCGGCGGCTGCAGACGGTGTTGATCGAAGGCACCCGCCTGTCGCTCGCGACCGTCACCCCGATCGCGATCGTGCTGATCGTCCTCGCCGAGCCGATCGTGCGCGGCTGGGTCGGTCCCGCGATGCTGGCGGCCGCGCCGGTCGTCCAGGTGCTGGCGCTGGCGGTGGCGTTCCGCGTCGGCAACGCGACCAGCACGACCCTGCTCAAGGGATCCGGGCAGGTGCGCTATCTCGCGTTCGTCAACCTGGGGACGGCGGTGGCGAACGTGGCGATGAGCGCGGCGCTGATCCGCCGGTTCGGCCTGGTCGGCGTCGCCATCGGCACGCTGGTGCCGATTCTGTTCTCCGCGGTCTTTCTCACCTTCCCGGTCGCCTGCCGCCGCGTGCGCGTGTCCGTGGCGGAGGCGGTGCGGCGCGCCGTGTGGCCGGCGGTCTGGCCCGCGGTCGTGGTCGCGCTGGCGCTGGCCCTGGTTCATCGCGGGACCGAGACGCTGCCGGTCGCGCTTGCCGAGGCGGCGGCCGCCGGATTGCTGTATGTCGGCCTGTTCATTCTCGCGGTGGGCCGGCGCGACCGCGCGGTCTACACCGCCCGTATCTGGGAGCTCGCGACGTAAATCATGAAGGGCGTCATTCTGGCGGCGGGAAAAGGATCGCGTCTCAACGGCACAGCCGGCGACAAGCCCAAGTGCCTGGTCGAGGCAGGCGGCGCGACGCTCATCGAACGCCAGATCCAGACGCTGCGCAATGCCGGACTGAACGACATCGTCGTCGTGACCGGGTGCCAGGCCGAGCGGGTCCGCGACGTCTGCGGGCCCGACGTGACGTACGTAGTGAATTCCCGGTTTGCGGAAACCAACAGCCTCTATTCGCTGTGGACGGCACGAGCTCTGCTCTATCAGGGGTTCGTGGTGCTGAACTGTGACGTTCTTTTCCATCCAGAGCTGCTGGATGACCTGCTGGCTACCCACCACGACGCCGCGCTACTCATCGCCTATCGCCAAGCCGGACAGCCGCCCTACGGCGACGAGGAAATGAAGGTGAAGGTCCGCGGCGGACGGATCCTCGACATGTCCAAGGCGATGGACCCGGCTGAGGCGGACGGCGAAAACCTCGGCATCGTCAAGTTCGGCCCCGGCGCCGCGCCGGAGCTGGTCGGTATCCTGAGCCGCATCGTCGCCTCCGGCCGTCTGCGCGACTGGGCGCCGAAAGCGTTCGCCGAATACGCACAGACGCGGCCGCTCCACGCGCTCGGCACGCGCGGACTGCCGTGGATCGAGATCGACTTCCCCGAGGACTACCAGCGCGCGATCCGCGACGTGCTGCCCGCAATCGATCGCGCGATCGTCCCGACAGCCGGGGGGCGGGTGTCCTGATGATCCCGCAGTCGCGCGTGCGTCCGATCCCGGCGCAGGCCGATCCGCGGTCGGGCGGTGCGCCGCGCATCGTCGCGATCGGCGGCGGCACCGGACTGCCGAACGTGCTCCGCGGACTGCGGCCGCTCCTCTTCCCGGACGGCGCGACCGACGCGTCTCGCGATCGTCTCGTCGCGGTGGTGGCGACCTCGGACGACGGCGGCAGCTCGGGACGGCTGCGCGCCGAGTTCAACATGATCCCGCCGGGCGACATCCGCAACTGCCTGGCGGCGCTCTCGGCGAGCAACTCCGACATCGCCGACATCTTTCAGTACCGCTTCGAGACCGGCGAGGGGTTGAACGGCCACGCCATCGGCAACCTGCTGATCGCGGCGCTGACCGACGTAACGCGGGACTTCGCGCAGGCCGTCGACGCGGCGGCGCGCATGCTGGGCGTCTGCGGCGTCGTGCTGCCGGCGACGTCCGAGCTGGTGACGCTGGTCGCCGAATTTACCGACGGCCGCGTGCTGAGCGGCGAGACGGCGATCGCGCGGGCCGGCGGGACCATCGGCCGCCTGAGCCTGCTGCCGGAGCGGCCGGCGTGCTCGGTGCGCGTGGTGGATGCGATCCGCCGCGCCGATGTGATCGTCGCGGGCCCGGGGAGCCTCTACACCAGCATCCTGCCGCCGCTGCTCGTGCCGGACGTGACCGCGGCGGTGCTCGAGTCGCGCGCGATCCGGGTGCTGGTGGCGAACCTGATGACCGAGGCCGGGGAGACGGACAATTTCAGCGTGCTCGATCACCTGCTGACGATCGAGCGGCATCTCGGACGCCAGCTCTTCGACTGCGTGATCTTCAATACCATGCCCGTACCGGAAGCGCTGACCGCCGCGTATGGCGAGCGCGGCGCGAGCCCGATCGTCACCGGTTCGTTCGAGCTGAACGCGCTGCAGCGATTCGGCGTGCGCGCCCTCGGCGTGCCGCTCGTCTCGGAACATCCCGCCGGCAAGATCCGGCATCACCCGGAGCGCCTCGCGGCGGCGATTACCGCGGTCGCGCACGGCAAGCTCGGCGCCTTCACGGCGCGGGCCGAGGTCGGAGGTATTTAGATGTACGAACGGTTCTACAACCTGCGCGAGCGCCCGTTCGCGCTCAGCCCGGATCCGGAATACCTGTATCCGAGCCGGGTGCACCAGGAAGCGCTCGACTACCTGCGCTACGGCCTCGAGAGCCAGGCCGGCTTCATCGTCATCACCGGGGAAATCGGCTCCGGCAAGACGACGCTGCTGCAGGCGCTGCTGCGCAACGTCGACAACCAGACCACGGTCGGCCGGATCGTCAACACCATGCTCGATCCGCGCGAGCTGCTCGAGTCGATCATGATCGACTTCGGCCTCGATCCGTCGGGCCGCAGCAAGCCGCTGATGGTGCGCGAGCTGTCGCAGTATCTGGTCGATCAGCGGCTGGCGGGACGCCTGGTGCTGCTCGTCATCGACGAGGCGCAGAACCTCGGCCTCGGCGCGCTCGAAGAGCTGCGCATGCTGTCGAATCTCGAGACCGAGAAGTCCAAGCTGCTGCAGGTCGTGCTGGTCGGGCAGCCGAACCTGCGGGACAAACTCTCCGCCCCCGAGCTCGAGCAGCTGCGTCAGCGCATCACCGTCAGCTATCACCTGCCGCCGCTCGACGCCGGCGAGACGTTCAACTACATCAACCACCGGCTGCGGCATGCCGCCCTCGGGACGCCGATGGTGTTCCCGCGGCCGGCGACCGACCTGATTCACGCACGCAGCGGCGGGGTGCCGCGCATCATCAACGTCATCTGCGACGCGGCGCTCGTGTTCGGCTATGCCGAGGAGCGGCACACGTTCGACGCTCCCGTGATTCTCGAGGTGCTCGACGAGCTCGAGACCACGGGCGTCCTGCCGCCCGCCTCGACCGCGCACGCGCCGGCGCGGCGGGACGTGGTGCACGCCCCGGCGGCCGTCGAGGCGCCGGCCCGCACGATAGCGGCGCCGCCGATGCCGCCGCCGGCGGCACGATCCGCGCCGCTCAGCCAGCCGGTCGCGGTCGCGACGAGCGGCGCGGCGGCGGCGACGCTTGACGCGGGCGCCGAACAGGTGCGCCGCGAGCTGGAGCGGCGCGAGGCGCTCGTGCGCCAGCGCGAGGCAGAGCTGGCCGAGCAGCGGCGCGTGCTGGCCGAGGAGTACCGCCTGCTCCGCGCGCAGCGGAGCGCGCCGGCTCCCGCCATCGAGAGCGCTTCCCTGCGGTTCCAGGTCGCCGGAGGTGCGCCGGCGGCCTACGAAACAGGAACGTTCTGGAGGCGCCTCAAACGGTTTATGCTCGGTGTTTCACCTTCATAGGAGCTTCGATCAATGTCAGTGGCGGATACCCTTCGTGAAAAGATTCGGTCGCGCCGCGCCCGCACCGGCGTGGTCGGCCTGGGCTATGTCGGACTGCCGCTCGCGGTCGAGCTCGCCAAGGCGGGCTTCCACGCCACCGGTATCGATCTGGACGCGCGCAAGGTCCAGTCGATCAACGACGGCCGTTCCTACATCCCGGATGTCGCCACCGCGGACGTCCAGGCGCTTCACGCGAAGGGGCTGCTCGACGCCACCACCGACTTCGCCGTCGTGAAGGAGCTCGACACCATCAACATCTGCGTGCCGACGCCGCTGCGCAAGACGAAGGACCCGGACATGTCCTACATCGTCTCGGCGGTGGAGGGCATCGCCAGATACCTCCACCCGGGCATGCTGATCGTGCTCGAGTCGACGACCTATCCGGGGACGACGGACGAAGTGGTGCAGCCGATGCTGGAAGCGACCGGCCTGAAGGCGGGCGTCGACTTCTTCCTCGCCTTCTCGCCCGAACGGGTCGATCCCGGCAACCCGACGTTCCAGACCCACAACGTGCCCAAGGTGGTCGGCGGCTTCTCCCCCACCTGCTCGTCGCTCGCCGCCGAGCTCTACGGCACGGCGATTCAGACCATCGTCCCGGTGAGCTCGACGCGCGTCGCCGAGATGGTGAAGCTCCTGGAGAACACGTTCCGGGCGGTCAACATCGGCCTGGTGAACGAGCTGGCGTTGATGTGCGACCGCATGCACATCGACGTCTGGGAAGTCGTCGACGCCGCCCGGACCAAGCCGTTCGGGTTCATGCCCTTCTACCCGGGGCCGGGCCTTGGCGGCCACTGCATTCCGATCGATCCGTTCTACCTGTCGTGGAAGGCGAAGCAGACCGGCTTCGATCCGCGGTTCATCGAGCTGGCCGGGCACATCAACGCCGGCATGCCCCAGTACGTCGTCGACAAGGTGGCAGAAGCGCTGAACACGCGGCGCAAGGCGGTGAACGGCTCGAACATCCTGATCGCCGGCGTCGCCTACAAGAAAGACATCGACGACATGCGCGAGTCGCCGGCGATGGACGTGATGGGCCTGCTGCTGGCGCGCGGCGCCAGGATCTCCTACGCCGACCCGTGGGTGCCCGAGGTGCACGGCCGCGAGTGGTCGGGGGGCTACGACATCAAGGCGGTCGACCTGACGCGGGGAAGCATCGGGCAGTACGACTGCGTGGTGATCATCACCGATCACAAGGCGTTCGATTACCAGGCGCTCGTCGAGGAGGCCGACCTCATCGTCGACACGCGGAACGCCATCAAGGAACCGCACCCGAACGTGTTCAAGCTCGGCGCGCCGCGCGCGCCGTCGACTGCGGAGGGCCAGAAGGTCGCCATTGCGTGATTGCGGCGCCTCGCTACGACGATGATCGTTCTGTTCTGGATCTCGGCGCTGATCGTCGCCTACGTCTACGTGGGCTACCCCGCTCTGCTCGGGGTATGGGCGCGCGTCGTGGACCGGCGTCCGCGGCGGATGCCGTTCGCCGCCGGCGCGTGGCCGTCGATCTCGATCATCGTCGCGGCGCGTAACGAAGCGGCGCGGCTTCCCGGTCGCGTCGCGAATCTGCTGGCGCAGGAGTATCCCGGCCGCCGCGAGATCATCGTCGTCTCCGACGGATCGACCGACGACCCGGAAGCGGCGCTGGCTCCCCTCATTCGGGCGGCCGGTTCGAGCCGGACGATTCGGCTTCTCGAAGTGCCGGCGGGCGGCAAGCCTGCCGCGCTGAACGCCGGCGTGGCGGCGGCCGCCGGCGACATCCTGGTGTTCGCGGACGCGCGTCAGCGCTTCGCGCCGGGCGCCATCGCGGCGCTCGTCAGCAACTTCGCCGACGCCCGGGTCGGCGGCGCGACCGGCGAGCTGGTCCTCGACAGCGAGCAGCAGGAGGTCGATACGGCAGTCGGCGAGGGGATCGGCCTGTACTGGAGATACGAGAAGTGGCTGCGCCGCAACGAGTCGCGTGTGTGGTCGACGCTCGGGGCCACCGGCGCGATCTACGCGCTGCGGCGACGGTGCTGGTCGCCGCTCCCGCAGGCGACGCTGCTGGATGACGTGCTGGCCCCCATGCGGGCGGTACTGGACGGCTGCCGCATTGTCTTCGACGACGCCGCGGTGGCCTACGATCGCGCGTCTGCCGACGCGGCGGCGGAGTCGCGGCGCAAGACGCGGACGCTGGCGGGCAACTACCAGATCCTCGCGCAGGAGCCGCGGCTGCTCGTGCCGTTCGTCAATCCGGTGTGGCTGCAGTACGTGTCGCACAAGGTGGGCCGTCTGGTGGTGCCGTGGGCGCTGGTCGGCCTGCTCGTCTCGAGCATTGCGCTGGCGCAGCGCCACGTGCTGTTCGCGCTGCTCCTCGCCGCGCAGGGCGTCTTCTACGGGCTGGCGCTGTCGGGCGCGATGTTCCAGGTGCGCGACCGGCTCGCCCGCGTGGCCTACACCTTCGTGATGATGAACGTGTCGGCCGTGGCCGGCTTGCTGGCGCTGCGGCGGCTCCGCGAGGTGTGGCGATGAATTTTCGGCCCGGCCCAGGGCGCGCCGACGAACGGCTCGCGTTCTCGCTCGGCGGCCGCAGGGACGTCACGCGCGCCGCGAGTCACGAAGATCCGGAACGGCGGAGCGGTCCGCCGTCGCCGGCCGCCGCCAGCGCGGCGTCAGCGAGACTCGATCGCCCGGCACCTGCGGAGCCGCGGGACTGGGCCTTCACGTGGACGCTGATCTTCACCGCCGTCCTGTTCTTCCGGCCGCAGGACGTGTTCCCGCCGCTCGAGGCGCTGCATCTGGCGGAGATGTCGGCAATCGGCGGACTGGTGTCGCTGATCGTCGGCCGCCTGGCGCGGCGGCAGTCGCTGACGCGGATGACGCCCGAGTTCGTCGGCGTGCTCGCGCTCGGCGCGATCATCCTGATTACCGCGCCGTTCTCGATCTGGTTCGGCGGCGCGGTGTCGGTGTTCACCGATCTGTACCTGAAGGTGGCGCTGGTCTACCTGCTGGCCGTGAACGTCCTGGTCTCCCCCAAGCGGATCGAGCGGCTCACCTGGGTGCTGGTGCTGGCCATCGGCTACCTCGCGTTCCGCGCCGTATTCGACTACGCGCGCGGCGTGAACCTGATCGCCAACGGCACGCGCGTGCGCGGCGCGGTCGGCGGACTGATGGAGAACCCGAACGACCTGGCGCTGCACATGGTCGTGTTCCTGCCGCTCGCGCTCTTCATGGCGATGCGGCCGGGATCGATCCTGCAGCGGCTGGTCGCCGCCAGCGCCGGCGTGTTCATGCTCGGCGCCATCGTGGCGTCGGGATCGCGCGGCGGGTTCATCGGCTTCGTGATCATGGTGATCGTGCTCGCGGTGTTCGCCGCCCGGCAGCGGCCGGCGGTGGTCGTGGCCGGCGTGCTGGCGGTGATGTGCGCGCTGCCGCTGGTCCCCTCCCAGTACTGGCGGCGGCTCGCCAGCATCACCGACTCGAGCAAGGACGACTATTCGACCTCTGACGCCCGCAAGCGGCTGTTCGGGGAGGCGTGGGACGCCTTCGTCGACAATCCGATCACCGGCGTCGGCGCCGGTCAGTTCAAGAACTACAAGCCGCTCGAGCGCGCCGAGGCGTGGCACGAGACCCATAACATCTGGCTGCAGGTGGCCGCCGAGCTCGGGATCTTCGGCCTGGCGGTCTTCACCTTCCTGGTCGTGCGTGCCTTCACCGCGGTCTGGCACACGCGCCGTCTGCTGGCGCGGCTCAGGGTCGCTGCCGCGGCGGGGCTCAAGCCGCGCGGGCCGTTTTCGCGGCCGCTCCCGGCCGCGCCGGAGATCTCGGCCGACGACGCCACACTGCTCGACGCCCACTCCGCGGCGATGGCGGCCGCCCTGGTCGGCTTCGTGGTCTGCGCCTTCTTCTCGTCAGTCGCCTACAACTGGACGTTCTACTACCTGCTGGCGCTGACCGCCGCGCCGCGTGACATTCTGCGCGAGCGGACGCCCTCGCTCGCCGCCCGGCGGCGGGCGGCCGCGGCGGCCCCCGTGCTGGAGCTCGATCCCCGGGGAGCGCGGGTCTGATGTCCCTGGTCGCGAACGCGCTCGACTCGCTGCGCCGCGCGGATCGTGCCCTCGGGCAGCGCCGCGGCCGGCGGCGCGTCCTCGTCGACGCGCGGACGCCGGTCAACTTCACGATGGTCGCGCCGGTGTATCGCGCGATGTCGGCGGACCCGCGGGTCTCGTTCTTCTTCACCGCCAGCGAGGAGCCCGACCGGCTGCGCGAGATCTATCGCGAGGCGCCGGACGTGCAGCTGATCGACACGGCGGCGGCGCGGCGCATGCGGTTCGACGCCTACGTCGCCTCCGACTTCATGTGGCAGCCGCTGCCGCGCGGCACCTGCCGCGTCCAGGTGTTCCACGGCGTCGGCGGCAAGTACGGCTTCGACGCGCCCACCGAATCGATGCGCGCCTGGGATCGGATCTTCTTCGTGAACGAGCGGCGGCTGCGCAATTTCATCAAGGCGGGCGCGATCGACGCCGACAGTCCGGCGATCCGGATGGTCGGCCTGCCCAAGGCGGACGCGCTGGTGAACGGCACCTGGACGCGTGCGGCGGTGCTCGAGCCGCTCGGCCTCGATCCGGCGAAGCAGACCGTGCTCTACGCCCCGACCTGGTCGCCGGCCTCCTCGCTCAACGCGATCGGCCTCGAGCTGATCGACCGGATCAAGGCGATGGGCGTGAACCTCATCGTGAAGCTGCACGATCGCTCGCGCGACATCCGGGCGCGATACTCCGGCGGCATCGACTGGGTCGAGGCGCTGACCCCGCGGCTGCAGCCGCCGGCCGCCGCGCTGGCGCCCGGCCACGACATCACGCCGTACCTCGTCGCGGCCGATCTGATGGTGACGGACCACAGCTCCGCCGGCTTCGAGTATCTCCTCCGCGATCGTCCGATCGTCCGGATCCATCGTCCGGAGCTGATCCGCGACGCGAACATCCATCCCGACTACGTGGAGCTGCTCGCGTCCGTCTCGGCGTCGGCGGACGGCGTCGACGAGGCGGTGCGCGCCATCGACCGCGGCCTCGCCGCGCCGGACTCGCTGAGCGACACCCGCCGCGCCGTGGCGGCCGACATCTTCTACCGCCCCGGCGGGGCGACGGCGCGATCGATCCGTCACCTCTACGAGGCGATCGATCTGGACCCCGCGCCCGCCTCCATCGCGCAGGAACTGCCATGCCGGCCGTAAGCATCATCATGCCGGCGTACAACGTCGCTCCCTATATCGCGTCCGCGATCCGCTCGGCGCTGGTCCAGACCTACACCGACTTCGAGCTGATCGTCGTGGACGACGGGTCGAAGGACAACACCGCGGAAATCGTCAAGTCGCTGATGCGCGAGGACGGCCGGATCCGCCTCGTGCAGCAGGCCAACCGCGGCCTGGCCGGTGCGCGCAACACCGCGCTGCGGGCGGCGCGCGGCGAGATGCTGGCGCTGCTCGACAGCGACGACATGTGGGAGCCGGAATTCCTCGGCGCGCAGATCGCGATCCTCGACGCCCGGCCGGAGGTCGACATCGTGACCGGCAACGGGTGGTACCTGGAAGGACCGCGCCACGGACAGCTGGCGCGTCCGTATCCCGACCCGCGCCCCGATCCGGTGCTCGCCTCGATCATCGGCGACGAGTGGTCGGTGTTCATCATGTCGGTGATGCGCCGCCGCGTCTACACGGCGATCGGCCCGTTCGACGAGGAAATGCGCAGCAACGAGGACTACGACTTCTGGCTGCGCGCCGCCATCGCCGGATTCACCTTCGCGCGCAACGATCGGCCGCTCGGCTACTACCGCGTGCGCAGCGACAGCCTCTCGGCGAGCAACGTCCGCATGCTGCGCGGCATCCTGCACGTGTATCGCAAGCTCGGGCCGGTGATTGCCCACCGGCCGGCCGAGCTCGCCATCCTCGAGCAGCAGGTCAGCCGCTTCGAGACGGAGCTGCTGGCGGCGGAAGCCCGCCTGGCGATCGAGATCGCGGACTTCGAAGCAGCCCGCGAGCACCTCGGCGCGCTTCACGCGCGCCGCGGCGGCGCCGCGCTCGGCCTGGCGCACTTCATGGCGCGCTGGGCGCCTGGCACGCTGAAGCGGGTGCTCCGTTTCAAGAAGCCGCGCGCCACGGTACAGCCGGCGCCGATCAAGCCGCTCACGCCATGACCTACTCGGTCGTGATCGCCACCTACAACCGCGCTGAGGACCTGCGCGGCACCCTCGAGAGCCTGGCGGCGCTGCGGCCCGACGGCGACTGGGAAGCGATCGTGGTCGACAACAATTCGACCGACGACACACGGGCCGTCGTCGAAGCGGCCGCGCGCCGCTTCCCCGTCTCCCTCCGCTACATCTTCGAGCCCGAACAGGGACGCAGCCCCGCCCTCAATGCCGGCATCCGCGCCGCGCGCGGGGCGGTCGTCGCCACCACGGATGACGACGTGCGCGTCGAGCCGGACTGGCTGACGCGCGCGGGCGAGGCGCTCAGGCGTCTCGACTGCGACTACGTCGGCGGACGCGTGCTGCCGATCTGGGGCGCGCCGCGTCCGGTGTGGCTGCCCGACCACGGGGGGAAGCACTGGGCGGTGATCGCGCTGCTCGACTACGGCCCCGCGCCGATCGAATTCGGCGCCAGGGTTCCGCTCGGCGTGAACATGGCGTTTCACCGCCGCGCCTTCGATCGCGCCGGCCTGTTCGATCCGCACACCGGGCGGAAGGCGGGCACGCTGCTCGGCCAGGAAGTGCGCGAATGGTGCATCCGCGCCCGAGCCGCCGGCGTGCGAGGCGTCTATGCGCCCGAGCTGTCGCTGCGCCACATCATTCCGGCCTCGCGCCTGAACAAGCGGTACTTCCGGCGCTGGTTCTACTGGCGCGGCGTCAGCCGCGCGTTGTTGTACGCGCGGTCGGGGCTCGACATGGAAGCGCCGGAGCGGACGTCATTGGACTTCCGCACGGTGCCGCACGTGTTCGGCGTGCCGCGCTACCTGTATCGGAAGGCGCTGGCGAGCGTCTGGAGCGGGCTGAGACGAACGCTCCGCGGCGACACCGCCGGAGCGTTCGACGACGAGTTGTGGATCTGGTTTTTCGCCGGGATCGTACGGCAGCGGTGGCGCGACGTTCGTGCGGCGCGCGCCGCCGCTGCTCCGCTGTCCCGTCCCGCCTAGCAGCCGGCGCGACGGCCGCGCCCTCTGGCCCGGCGCACGACCATGACGGCGCCGCTGCCGAGCAGCAACAGCGTCCCGGGTTCGGGCGTCGCCGCGAACTCGTAGTCGACGCTGTGGACGCGGAACCCGTTCTGGAGGCGCTGCAGGTTGACGGTCGCGGTGCCCTGCCCCGTCAGGCTGACGCTGCGGAGCGGCTCCCACCCGCCGGTGTCGCTGAAGCGGAAGATGTCGAGCAGCCCGGTGAACGTGAACGGCGTCTGCAGCATCAGGACGTCCGCCATGCCGCCCGGAATCACCACGTCGCCGGCGGTGAACGTGAACTGGTTGGACGGCCCGCCGAAGTACTGGGTGAGCGGGTACTCCACTCCGTCCAGCGTGGCCGACCCGATCGCCAGCACCGTGATGGCGCCGCTCGGGTTCGTCACCGCCCCCTCGCCGCACGGCGAGAACTCATGGCAGGCCGGAAAGAACGCCGGCTGTACCGGACCGTCCGGCTGGCTTCCCGTGATGGCGACGCCGTCCCCCTGCAGCGAGAAGACGTATTCGCGGAACGATCCGCGGCCGTACCCGATGCTGATGGTGCCGCCGGTAATGGTGATTGGATCGGCAACCGCGGCGCCGGCTGTGGACAGAGCGATGCAGAAGGTGACCCAGAAGGCTGCCCACTTTCTCATTGGAGTGCCCTCCCCGGGACGCCGGTTGCAAGCGGGCCGCCCGTTCGCCGGCAGCCGTCCCCAACGGCGGCACCCTTGCATCCGAGCTGGACTGTAGATGCCGCGCAGCGTTCTCCGTCGCATGACGCCGTTCGTCCACAAGCTCGACCATGCGGTCGGGCGGCTTCAGCGCGATCGCGACGTGCTGGTGGAACTGCGGACGCCGGTGTACCGCGCCGTTCTCGGACCGATCGCGGACCTGTTGAGCGCCGACCCCGATCTCCGCGTGTGGTTCACCAGTGAATACCCGGACCGTATCGCGCCATTGGTCCCCGCCGGCCGTTTCCTGAGTCACCGCGCCGTGGAGTGGCGGCGCTTCGCGTTGTACATCAATGGGGATCCGTGGGCGGCGGCGCGGCTCCGCCGCTGCGCGAGGCGCGTCAACTTCTTCCACGGGGTGGCCGGCAAGTACGACCTCGACAACCCCGCGGGACTGCCGATGGGATTCGAATCGTACGACCGCGTGGCGTTCATCAACCGCGATCGCATGACGCGGTATCTCGACGCCGGCGTCGTGACGCCGGAGCAGGCCGTCCTGATCGGGTATCCCAAGCTGGATCGCCTCGCGGCTGGCGGCTACGACGGCGCGCGGGTGCGCGCCAGCCTCGACCTGGATCCGGCCAGGCCGGCGGTGCTGTACGCGCCGACCTACTCGCCCGCCTCGTCGCTGCATCTGGCCGGAGAAGCGATCGTCCGCGCGCTGGCGCGCGCCGGCTTCAGCGTGATCGTCAAGCTGCACGACCGCTCGCTCGACGGCGATCCCCGCTACAGCGGCGGAATCGATTGGCGCGGGCGGTTCGCCGCACTCACGGCGGCAGAGGCAGGGCGCGTGGCGTTCGCCGATGTCGCTGACGCCTCTCCGCTGCTCGCGGCCGCCGACGTGATGGTAACCGACCACAGCTCGATCGGCTTCGAGTTCCTGGTGCTCGACCGTCCGGTCGTCGTCTACGACGCGCCGGACCTGGCGCGGGCCGCGCGGATCAATCCCGAGAAGGTCGCCATGCTCCGCAGCGTGGCGAGCGTCGCCGCCAGCCCGGCGCAGGCCGCTGAACTCGCGACCGCGGCGCTGGCGCACCCGGAGGCGCTCTCGGCGCAGCGGCGCGCGGTCGCGCGCGAGCTGTTCCACGATCCCGGGCGGGCAACCCTGCGCGCCGTGAACCTGCTGCGCGCGCTGCTCGATCGGGCGCCGGTGCCGTTGCCGGCGGAATCCACGCTGGAGCGGGAGCTGACATGATCGCCGGCGCGGTCGATGCGACCGTTCTGATCCCGACGTACAACCGGGCGCGGCTTCTCGACGAGACGCTGCTGTCGCTGCGCGGCCTCCGCGTCCGTGCCGATCGGACGTGGAATGCGATCGTCGTCGACAACAACTCGTCCGACGACACGCGCACGGTCGTGGAGCGCCACGCGCGCGGCTTCCCGGTCCCGCTGCGCTACGTCTTCGAAGCACAGCAGGGACGGTCCAGTGCGCTCAACGCCGGGCTGGCCTCGGCCGACGGCACCATCGTCGCCATGACCGACGACGACGTCCGGGTCGACGAGGGATGGCTGGAGGCTGCGTGCGCGGCGCTGCTCGACGCCGGAGATCCATCGATTGCATACGCCGGCGGCCCGGTCAGCCCGATCTGGGAGGCGGACCCGCCGCCGTGGCTCGATCTGACGCGCGGCGATCTGTGGGGCACGATCGCCATTCAGGATCACGGCGGCGAGCCGTTCGTCTACGACGACCGGCGAAGGGTGCCGCTCGGCGCCAACATGGCGGCGCGCCGGTCGCTGTTCGATCGCATCGGCGCGTTTCGCGCCGATCTCGGACGCAGCAGCGGACGGCTGGTGATGGGCCAGGAAGTGCCGGAGCTGCTGATGCGCGCCCGCGCCGCGGGATTGCGCGGCGTCTACGTCCCGGCAATGCACGTGCGCCACCATATCCCGGCGCGGCGGCTCGAGCGCGCCTACTTCCGCCGCTGGTGGTTCGGCAAGGGGGTGTCGCGGTCGGCGCTGGAGCGCTCTCGGCCGGTCACCGAACTGGGCGTCGATCTCGCGCACACGCCGCACCTGCTGCGCGTGCCGCGCTACATGTACGGCTCGGCGCTGCGGGACGCGCTCGCCTGGCTGCGTCACGCCGTCCGCGGCCGCCAGGCCGACGCCTTCCGGCACGAGATGATGCTCGCCTACTTCGCCGGCTACTTCCTGTCACGCAGGCGCGCGGGCGGACGATGACGGGCACGCGCCGGTTCATCGCCAACGTCATCTGGAGCTGGGCGGGCGTGCTCGTCAACGTCGTCCTCGGGCTCTTCCTGTCGGCGATCCTCGTTCAGAAGCTGGGCGTCGCGCGGTATGGCGTCTGGGTGCTGCTCTTCTCGACGATGGACTATCTCCGGCTGCTGGACTTCGGGCTGAGGTCGGCGGTCATCAACCGCGTCGCGCGGCACCAGGCGACGGGCGACACGGCGAAGGTCAACGAAACCGTCTCGACCGCCATCGTCTACTTCCTGCTGATGTCTGCGGCGTGCTGCGCGGCTGCGTTCGCGGGACGGGACGCGGCAATGCACGTCTTCAACATCGACGCGGCGCTGCAGGCCGACGCCCGCACGCTGATGGTGATCATCGCCTTGTCGATCTCGATGCGGCTGATCTTCTCGCCGGTGACCGCCGCCCTCGAAGCGTATCAGCGGTTCGACGCGATCAACCACGCCTATATCGCCGCCCTCGCCGCACGCGCCGGCGGATCGATCGCGCTCCTTCTGGCGGGCTACGGCCTCGTCGCGCTCGGCTACCTGGTGCTGGTGGTGCAGACGGCCGAGGATCTGTGGAATCTCGCCAGCCTCAAACGCGTGTTCCCCGGATTCCGGATGTCCCCCGCGCTCGTCCGGCGGGAGGCGTTCGGCGGGATGATCAGCTACGGGAAGCACTCGTCGGTGATGGCGGCGGCGAACCTGTTGTCGATCCAGTCGCCGACGACCGTTCTCGGCTACCTGCGCGGGCCGAGCGACGTCGCGTTCTTTGCGTTCCCCTGGCGGTTGTTGATGTACACCACGGAGGCGGTCGCCAAGGTGGGCCAGATCACCGCGTCGGTCACGGCGGAGCTCGACGCCAGGCACGACGCGCAGAACGTCTGGAGGATGGCGATCGTCACCAACCGCAACTGCCTGGCGTTGTTCATGCCGGCGGCCATCTTTCTTCTCTTCTACGCCGCGCCGCTGCTGACCGCCTGGGCCGGGCCGGAGGTCGCCGCCGGCAGCAGCGCGCTGATGCCGGTGCTGGTCGTGCCGTTCCTGTTCGCGATTGCGGCGCAGTTCAACTCCGGCGCGGTGCTGATCGGGCAGGCCCGGCACGGCCCCTATGCGCGGGCGTTCGTGGTGGAAGTGACCGCGTCGATCGCCGCGCTGTGCGTGGTGGTGCCGCGCTTCGGCGCGTTCGGCGCCGCCTGCGTGGTCGCGGCGGCATTGCTGCTGAACCGCGGCGTGTATCTCGCCGTTCTCATGTGCCGCGTGAACGGCCTGTCGATCCGCCGTTACCTGGAATCGATCTACCTGCGGCCGCTGGCCGCCGCGGTGCCTGCGGCCGCCGCCGCCGCAGTCCTGCGATTCGGGCTGCTGCCGGGACGATCGTGGACGGAATTGATCGCCGCCGCCGCGATCGTCGCGCTCGTCTATTTCGCGGTCGCGTTCTTCACCGTGCTGGACTCGCCGTCGCGGCGGCAGCTGCTGGCACGGATGCCGGGCGCGTCGAGAGTGATTGCCGTCTGAAGAGGCGGCGGTAGCAGTTGCGGCGGATCGCCTGAAACCCGACCCGCTCGATCGCCGCTCGCGACGCCGCGTTGGACTCGAGCACCGTGATGTAGGCGCGGGTCGCGCCCGCGGCGAAGCGCTTGCGCAGGATGTCGGTGAGCAGCGCCTGGTAAAGTCGGCGGCCGCGGAAGTCCGGCAGCACGTGGAAATCGTACAGCGAGGCGGCGCCGGGCTCGAACTCCAGCGTCGCGCCCGGCGTTTCGGTGAGTTGCGCCGGCTCGGACGGCATGTACGAGTAGCCCCAGCCGGCGAGCCTGCCGCTCACGACGATGGTGTGGAACGTCCGGCCGGCGTTCAAGCCGCGGGAATAGATCCTCGCGCAGTGCGTCAGCAGGCTTGCGGTGCTGGGCGATTCGCCGTTCCACAGCAGGAGGTCGCCGACCCGGTTGTCGTGCACCTCGAAGGTCTCCCCCTCGGAGAGCCGCGGCTGCACCGGACGAAGCTGCTCGGCCGTCATGGCGTAGACGAGGCCGTCGCGCCGGTCGTACACGCGCGACCGCAGCGCCCGCGCCGCGACCCGCAGCGCTGCGAGGACGCCCATTTCGGCAATGCGTTCGCGCTTGTACGACAGATACGCGGCCGCCGGCTTCACCTTGGTCTTCCACGTTCCAGGACCGGCCACCCGCTCGAAGGCGGTCTTGGCGAGCGCGACGGCGCCGTCGCGCGCCGCCTGGGCGTAGTAGGCGCGTCTGGTGCGGTGGATCTCGATCATCGTCAGCTCGACGCACTGGTTGCCGAGCCGCTTCTTGAAATCGCTGTCGCCGATCGTCAGGTCGAACCCGGCGAGCCCGAGACGCTCGGCGTTCTGGATGATCCACGACAGCAGGATCACCGCCGGCGATCGCTGTTCGTCTTCGAGGCGGATCGACGGCGGGCCGAGGAGCAGCACCCCGCGCCAGACGTAGCCGAAGTGGCCGGCGAGCATCTCGCCGTCGAGCGAGAACGCCGTGACGTGACACTGCACGTCCGGCGAGTGAAACAGCGCCTCGTACAGCGCCGCCTTGCGCGCATCGTCGAACGAGGTCTGCCGCCCGGCCTGGATCTGCCGCAGCGAGTGCTGCCGGTAGTAGGCCTCGCGGAAGCGCTGCCACCCGGTCTCGCTCTCGATCACGTCGAACGAGACGGTTCCGTTGCGCTTGTACCAGTTGAGGAACTTCTGGGCGCTGGGTTTCGCGGGCGCGGGTGGAAACCAGCGCCAGCACGGGTGCGTGCGCACCGTACAGGACAGGCCCAGCGACCGGCACACGGCGGCGGCGAGCGCCGGCGTGTCGGATGCCGGATCGCACCACCCGAGCTGCAGCGGATTCGCGAAGTGCCCCTCCAGATAGCAGCGCACCACTTCGGCGACGACCGTCGCACGATGGCCGGGCAGCGCGACGATGTCGCGGTAATCCGCCATCGTATTGCTCGCCCAGATCAACTCGCGGGTCCTGCGATCCGTCGCGAACGGCACGATGCCGACGAGGGATCCGCCAACCCGCACGACAACGACGAAGGGCGCGTAGTCGTCGCGATACGCGCGGTACCACGCCATGCACCAGCCGGGGGACTGATACAGGCTGGCGAGCGGATCCGCCTGGACGACGCGCCGCCAGTCGTCGAGCAGACCATCGGCGAGCGCGCGTTCGAGCGACGCCAGATCGCTGAGGCACGACGTCGAGGTGACGGCAGCCGGACTGGCCTCGGCGCGCGCTGCCGTGCGGCGCGTCATGACGGCCTCCATCTCAACGCTCCGCCGTGACGGTGAAGTGCACGCGCGTGCGGTGAAAGGCGATGCCGTGGAATCCCGCGCGGGTCAGCGCGAGCGTCATCCCCCGGCGCGTCTGAATCGACTCGCAGATCCCGCCGGGGAGCGTCATCGTCCGCCCGGTCAGGTGGAACCAGGCCCCGTTCAACATCGTGTAGAGGGCGTACACTTTCCCTTTCAGATTGCCCCGGCGGAACTGCTCCGCCGGGATGTCGACGGGATGCAGGGCGAGCCACAGCCGTCCGCCTGGACGGAGCACGCGGTGCATCTCCGCGATCGCGCACGGGATGTCCATGTACGGCAGCGCCACGCGCGAGTAGACATAGTCGAACGACCCGCCGGCGAACGGGAGCCGTTCCCCTCGCGCGGCGGCGACGCGCAGCGGTTCGCCGACCGGGCCGCGGGCCGCGACGCGCAGCGCGTCGAGGTCGATGTCGACGCCGACCGCGCGGCTCCCCGCACGTAACCCGACGATCGTCTGGCCGGCGCCGCAGCCGATATCGAGCATTCGCGCGGCCTCTCCAGGGTCGGGCAGCAGCCGCTGCGCATTCGTCCGGTCGAGCGCGACCTGCAGTTCCCCCTGGTGATAGGCGATCGAAGACGTGTTCATGAGCCGTGCGCCGTCATGCCGTGGTGTAGCCGCGCGGCCGGGCCATCCACGCCGCGGCCCCGGAGATCCAGCCCTCGAACTCGAGCGGCGTCTGGCTGGTCGAATCGATGAAGCGCGGCAGCAGCAGCGGATTCGATCGGGGCGTCGCCAGCCCCGGATCGCAGGTGGTCGCCGAGCAGACCCTCGATTCGGCCAGCCAGTGGACGTACGGCTGGCGATAAATCCCCATCGGGTAGCAGAAATGCACCGGCACGGCCGCCGCCGACTCGGTGAGCTTCGTGATGATCTCGCGGTTGACCGCAATCTCCTGGACGAAGTCCCCCTTCGTGGTCGGCGAGGCGTGGGTGTGCGTGTGCAGCTGGAAGTCGACCCCGAGCTCCGCCATCTCCCGGACTTCGTTGGGGTTCATCAGGTGCAGCGTTCGCCGCGCGCGGACCTCGGCCCAGTTCACGCCGAGCAGCCGCGCGAGATCCTGCAGCACTTCGTTCATCTGTTCGGGGGTCATGTGCCGCCGCTCGGCGTAGCTCACGATCTCGGTGACGCCCCGGGCCCGCCCTTCCGGCGTCCGCAGATCGAGCGTCAGCGGACGATCGATCAGGCCAGGCGCCTCGACGACGCGCCCGCGCGCCTTCCACAGAAAGTACGAGGTCGTCGGCGGAAACACCGGGCCGTCGTGGGTGCAGCGCAGCGTGGTCAGATACACCGTGGCGGGCATGTTGTGCTTCTTCAGCACCGGATAGGCCCCGACCATGAAGTCGTAGAACCCGTCGTCGAACGTGATCGCGACGCTCCGCTCCGGCAGGTCGTTCCGGTACAGGCGCTCGACGGCCTGCCCCAGCGGCAGCACGTTGCAGCGCGCGCGCCGCAGTGCCTCCAGCCGCTCGTCCAGCATCGCGATGGGCATGTAGAGATCCGGATTCCACTCGTGCTCGTCGTGGCGGGCGATGCCGTGATACCCCAGGATGAGCAGCCGCTGATTGCGCCACCTGCTGTTGAGCAGCCGCTGCTCGGCCCCCGTCCACCGCAGAATCCGGAGCGTCTGTCGCTTGAGTCCTCGGAACATATGGATTTC
This sequence comes from Vicinamibacterales bacterium, assembly GCA_035699745.1. Lineage (NCBI taxonomy): Bacteria > Pseudomonadati > Acidobacteriota > Vicinamibacteria > Vicinamibacterales > Vicinamibacterales bacterium. The sequence continues at coordinate 47,648 of DASSPH010000010.1, read as the reverse complement.
GGGTACTGTGGCGATTCGATTTCCTACAGGGGTAGCGGTCTTCCGGCAGGGGCGCGGCGGAACCCACGCGAACGCAACGGCGGATCGATGCCGCAGCCTTCGCGTAAGGCGTTGAAACTCCTCTGTTTAGGCCTCGGCAGCATCCACACGCCGCCAGCCCAGCCGTTCCGACGTCTCCTCATGTCAGGAGTCGCAGTCCCCTGCACGCGCCGACTATCCGCAAAGCGCATTCCAACTTCTGCAGTATCCGGGGCGGCGAGCGCGCGGCGGAAAATAAAAAGGGCAGGCTCGAGAGCCTGCCCCTTTCGTTTCCGTCGAATTGCCGCTCGTCGAGCGGCGTCTGCCGCCGGCCTACCGGACCTCGAACTGCGTGAGCACCGGCCGGTGGTCGCTCGGCATGACGCCATTCGCGTCACGGGTGTCGTAGACGCGCGACGACTGCACCACCAGCGTGCTGGTCGACCCCTTCGAGAAGAAGATGTAGTCGATACGCCCGTTCTTCGTCTCGCCGTTGTTGCCCGAGAACGCCGTCGCCGTGCCGTTCTGGGCCGCAACCGCCCATGAATCGTAGTAGTAGGTGTTGAAGTACTGGATCGACGCCTGATCGGGCCACGCATTCATGTCGCCGGCGAGAATCCGGTTCTCCGGCTGCGGCGCCGCCCAGGTCGTGATCTCCTGGGCCTGCGCCAGGCGCAGCGAGGCATCGTACGGATCCAGGTGGGTGCTCATCAGCGTGATCGGCCGGTTGTTGACGTAGATCTGCGCCAGGCCGATGCTGCGGTCGTAGTTGCGAACCAGCTCGTAGCGCGCGGTATACGAGATTGGATAGGTCGACAGGATCATGTTGCCCTTGCCGTTCGAGTTCCAGTCGCCGTACTCCTGCGCGAACATGTAGTACCAGGTCTTGCCGGTCTTCTGCTGGAGCAGGTTCTTGTAGATCTCCGGCTGATCCTGGTTCCCCCACCCGGTGTACTTTTCGATCTCGTTGAGCAGCACGACGTCCGGCTGCATGTAAGCGATCCAGGTCGCGACGCGGTTGGTGTCGTAGACGCCGTCGGTCCCGTAGCCGCCGTGGTGCAGGTTCCACTGCAGCACGCGCAGCGTCTTCCCGGTCGGGGCAGGCGCCGGCGCGGGAGCGGGAGCGGGAGCGGGAGCCGGGGTTGGCGTGGTCGTCGCGCCCGACGTCGAGAGTGCCGTCACGTTGACCGTCGCGCCCGACGTGATCAGCGTCGCGTCGACGACGACCGCGGACGAGACGGTCGCGCCGCTCGTATAGACCAGAGACCCGTTGCGGTAGTACTTCACCCGTCCGCTCTCGAGCGACACGGAGAAGACGTCCGACGAACTGAACGCGCCTTCCGTGCGGTAGGCGCCGCTCTCACGGATCTCCCACGTGCTCGTCCCGTTGAAGCTGAAGGCGTAGCCGATGCCGTAGTAGGTGCTGGCGCTCGTATCGGTGCCGAGTCCGACCACCATGCGCTGGCCGTAGCCGACGGTGAAGGACACCGAGCCGGCGGTGAACTGCTGCGCGCCGATCGCGCCCGCGTCGCTGCACTCGCCGCAGCCGCCCGACTTGCGGAGCGTGCCGCCGGATGCCGTCGCGTTGACCGCGGCGGTCCACGTCATCGACGACGAGGTGGTCGGCGTCGGGCTCGTGGTGGTGCTGCCGGATCCCCCCAGCGAGGTGACCGTCACGGTTGCGCCGGAGCTGATGAGCGAGGCGTCGACGAACAGCGCCGTGGTCACCGCCGTGGGGCTGGTATAGACCAGCGCGTTGTTCCGGTAGTACTTGAGCGCGGTCCCTTCGATCGACAGCCGGAAGACGTCCGAGGAGCTGAAGCTGCCTTCGCTGCGGTAGGTGCCGCCCTCGCGAATCTCGTAGGTGCTGCTGCCGTTGAAGCTGAAGGCGTAGCGCAGCGCGTAGCTGGTATTCGAGCTGCTGTCAGGATTGAGCCCGACCACGAGCCGCTGGCCGGCACCGACGGAGAACGACACCGACGACCCCGAGACCTGCTGCACCGGAATCACGCCGCCGGCATCGGCGCACTCGCCGCATCCGCCGGACTTGCGCAGCGTCAGCCCGGAGGCGGTCGCGTTCACGAGCGACGACCAGCTGCCGCTGCCGCTCGACGAGTACGACGTCGAGCCCGTGGAGGTGGTGGAGCCCGACGACGTCTCCGCGAGGATCGTGGTGTCGGCCTTCCCCGCGCCGGGCGCGCTCGACGCGTAGGTCACCGGGGAGAGCACGATCTGGTCGATCGAGATGCCATCCTCGCGCGCCTGCACGCGAATGGTCTCGGGGGCGCCGCTGAAGTACAGCGCCTCGCCCAGCACGCCGTAGCCGTAGCCGTTGTCCTGCCATCCCCACCCGAGGACGCCGTTGCCGGGCCCTTCCTCGAGGCTGTACATCGTCGCAGACGTGGTGCCGATGCGGTACACGGCGCTGCCCGACGCGTTCGTGCTGCTGCTGAACTGCACGAACACGGAATCGTTGGTGTAGGTGTCGTTCTGCGCCTTGCTGCGGATCCACAACCGGTACGCGCGGCCGGCCTCCGGCGTGAACTTCACCTCGAAGTAGCTGACCGGCGACGCGAGCGGCGTGGTCAGCTTGCCGAGTCCGGCGTCGGGGTTGGCCAGGCGGAATCCGCCGGCAGCGCTGCCGTCGCTCACCAGGCTCCAGGCCCCTGACATGACAGTCGCGCGCTGCGCGTGAAGGACGATGTCGCCGGCGGCGTTCGTCTGGGCGGCGGCGGGGACCGCAGCCGCGGCGGTGAGAAGGGCGCCGAACAAGACGGCGCGTACGGATCGCGAGTGCATCATCGTGAAAGACATCCTGATGATTCGGTGGCTGATGGCGACCTACTGGACGACAAAAAGATTCAGCGCCGGAGGGGAGCCGGCAGGCGTGAACAGTGGAAAACGCGCCGCGGCGCGCATGCGATCCTTGCAGTACACGAATCTCCCTCCACCCGGCGTGTGCCGGCACACGGTCATCGCCCGTGCCCCGGTGGGGGAACGCGACGACGTCGTGGATTGCTGATCCCTAGTTGGATGGCGGCGGAGCCGTTCCCGCCGCCGCACCAACAGGCAAAGGGGTGTCCAACTTCGAAAATGGCTGAATTTAAAGGAGATATGGTTCAGCGCACGATTTCCTGACTGAGCCGGAAAGTCGATGACAACTCATCCGTTTGCAGCAATTACATAGCTCAACAGCAAAACACTGGGCATTTTGCGAAACTACAAATACTGCTGAGTTGCAGTCGATGACACTTTTTATGGCAGAGCCTTTCCGGCTCATGCGCACCGCTTACCCACTGTAGGGCCGCACTACAGAATTTCCCGCCGGGCGTGTGGTTTGCACTGCGGCAGGGCCGGTGATGCCAGCCGCCCGCCTGAATATCGCGATCGTCGCGCCGTCGATGGGGATCCTGGGAGGCCAGGCGGTGCAGGCCGCGCGGCTGCTGCGCGCGTGGCGTGACGATCCCGACGTGCACGCCTGGCTCGTGCCGATCAACCCGGTGCCGCCGTACGGCCTCCGGTGGACCGCAAAGGTCAGATACGCGCGGACCGCGGCAACCCAGCTCTGCTACTGGCCCTCGCTCGTCAGAGAGCTGCGCCATGCCGACGTCGTCCACGTCTTCTCGGCGTCGTACTTCTCGTTCCTGCTCGCGCCGCTGCCGGCCGTGGTCGTGGCCCGCCTGCTCGGGAAGCCCGTGGTGATGAACTATCGCAGCGGGGAGGCTCCCGATCACCTGCGCCGATCGGCGATCGCGCGGGCGACGCTGCGCAGCGTCGAACAGAACGCCGTCCCGTCGCGCTTCCTGCACGACGTCTTCGCCGGGTTCGGCATCCGTTCCGAGATCATCCCGAACATCGTGGACGTCGAGCGCTTCCGGTTCCGCCGCCGCGAGCGGCTGCACCCGCGCGTGCTGTCGACGCGCAACTTCGAACCGCTGTACAACCTGCCGTGCACGCTGCGGGCGTTCCGGATCCTGCAGGACCGCCATCCCGACGCATCGCTGACGCTGGTGGGCGGCGGCTCCGAGGAGGCGCGCATCCGGCGGCTCGCCGACGAGCTGCGGCTCGCCAACGTGACGTTTGCCGGACGGGTGCCGCCCGACGAGATCTGGCGGCATTACGCGGAGGCGGACATCTACCTGCAGACGCCGAACATCGACAACATGCCGACGTCCGTGCTCGAAGCGTTCGCCAGCGGCTGCGCCGTGGTGGCGACGCGCGCCGGCGGCGTGCCCGCGATCCTCACCGACGGCGTCCACGGCTTGATGGTGCCGTGCGGCGATTACCAGGCGGCGGGTGACGCGATGGTGCGTCTCCTCGACGATGCATCGCTGGCGCGAGGCCTGGCCGACGCGGCGTTCGCGTCCTGCGCCAGGTATCAGTGGTCCTCCGTGCGCAGCCAGTGGCTCGCCTTGTATCGGCGGTTGGTGCGCCACGAAGCGCTGCCCGCCGCCACAACCGCATGACGCGGCTCGGTGCGGTCACCCGGCTCCGAGCGATGGATGGCCGCGAGTTGCGCTTCCGCCTCGCCTGCGAGGCGCGCAAGGCGGCCGGGCGGCTGCGGTTCGCCGTCAGTCCCCCGCGCCTCAGCCGGTCGCGGATCACGGCGGTCCTCGATCGAAGCGCCGGTCCGCTCGTCCAGCGAGCGGTCGACGCGGCCAGACGCGGCGACTTCACTCGCGCGCACCTGGCGCTGGCGCAGCATTTCGCGTCACGGGTGTCGTGCTGGCCCCTCCAGGCCCCGGCGCGCCGGCACCTCGTCGACGATCTCGAGCGGGACTTTCCCCACGCTGCTCCCGAGGCGCAGCGCCGCGCCGACCGGATCCTCGCGGGGCGATATGACCTCCTCGGGTTCCAGGACGTCGCCGCGGGCAATCCGCCCGACTGGCACGCGGACGTCGTCCACGGCCGCCGCGCGCCGCTCGCGCATTGGACTCGCGTCCCGTACCTCGACCCGGCGATCGGCGACCACAAGATCATCTGGGAGCTGAATCGCCAGCAGTACCTGCTGACGCTCGGCGAAGCGTACTGGCTGACCGGCGAACGGCGATATCGCGAGGCCGCGATCGCGCACATCGAGAGCTGGATCGGGGGGAATCCTCCGCTCGCCGGCGTCAACTGGGCGAGCATGCTGGAGCTCGCGTTCCGCGCCATGTCCTGGACGTGGGCGATCGAGTTCTTCTGTCACGACGCCGAGGCGGACCGCACGCCGTGGCTCGTCGACCTGCTGCTGTCGCTCGATCGGCAGCTGACGCACGTGCAGCAGAACCTGTCCACGTACTTCAGTCCGAACACGCACATCTCGGGCGAGGGGCTCGCGCTCTACGCGGTGTCGCGGGCGCTGCCGGAACTCGGGCGCAGCGAAGCGCGCGCCGCGCAGGGACGAGAGATCCTGCGCACCGAGGCCGCGCGGCAGATTCGGGCCGACGGCGGGCACGCCGAGCTCTCATCGCATTACCACCGCTACTCCACCGATTTCTATCTGCTCGCGCTGGCGGTCGCGCGCGGCTCCGGCGACCAGGCGGCGGCCGCGTTCGAGTCCGCGGCGCGGCGGCAGGCGATCTTTCTGCGGACCATCGCCGACGATCGCGGCAACCTGCCCGGGTTCGGCGACGACGACGGAGGGCAGCTGTTCCGGTTCGGCGACGAGCCGGCGTCGAACGCGGCGGTCACTCTGGGGGTTGCGGCGGCGCTGCTCGACGATTCCTCCCTGGCCGTCACCCGCCCGCGTGAAGCGGAGTACTGGATCCTGGGACGCCGGCCCGACCGCGTGGCGAGCCGCTTCGCTCCGGACGCCTGGCCGTCGCGCCTGCTGGCGGACAGCGGCTACTTCGTGTCGCGCGCGGCCGATGGCAGTCACCTGGTGTTCGACGCCGGCCCGCACGGATTCCTGAACGGCGGCCACGCGCACGCCGACGCGCTGTCGATCGTGCTCTCGGTCGGCGGAGAGCCGCTGTTCGTCGATCCCGGCACCGGCACCTACACGATGGATCCCGCGGCGCGCGATCGGTTCCGTTCGTCGCACATGCACAACACGCTGGTGATCGGCGGGCGCGATCCGGCGGTGCCGCGCGGTCCGTTTCACTGGCAGACGCGCGCCGATGCGCGAATGCTGGTGGCGCGATGCGGACCGGCGATCGATTTCGCCGCGGGCACGCACGACGGCTACGCGCCGTTCCGCCACGTCCGCGCCGTGCTGGCGATCGCCGGCACCGGCTGGCTGATCGTGGATCGCGTCACGGGTCCGGGGGAGATCGCGGCAGACGCCTGGTGGCATCTGCATCCGCTCTGGCATCCGACCGTGACGGGGGATCGCGTCGATCTTCGCGGGACCGGCGGACGGCGTTTCGCGTTCGCCTCGACCGCTGCCGAGCTGCGGGTCGTCGAACACCCGGGGGGGTTCGCTCCGGCGTACGGACGCATCGAGCGCGGTGTCGCGGTCCGCGCCAGCCGCTCCGCCCGGGACGAATGCGTGCTCGCCCTGTTCGTCCCGGTGCTGACGGGCACGGCGGCCGTCGCAGTCTCGCGCCTGGCGGCGCCGGCGCCGGAGCGCGGCTGGGTGGAAACCCGGTTTCAGCTTCAGACCGGCGACACCCGGCACCAGGTCCGCCTGTGGTTCCCGTCCGGCGGCGAAGCTGAACCAGGCGGAACCTGGCCTCAGCCGTGCATCGAACAGCTGGTGACGTCATGTGTGGAATAGCGGGATTCGCCGACAGCGCCGCGCCGCGGCTCTCGGTGGCGCCGGTGCGGCTGGATGCGGAGTTCAACCTCGTCCACCGGATGTGCGAAGTCATCCGGCACCGCGGGCCGGACGACGAGGGGATTCACGTGCAGCCGGGTCTCGGGCTGGGCATGCGGCGGCTGAGCATCATCGATCTGGCCGGCGGCCGGCAGCCGATTCACAACGAGACCTCGACGATCCGGGTCGTGTTCAACGGCGAGATCTACAACTATCGCGAGCTGCGCGCCGAGCTGGAAGCGCTCGGGCACGCGTTCTCGACCTCGAGCGACACCGAGTCGATCGTCCACGCCTACGAGGAGTGGGGTGAGGACGCCTTCCGGCGCCTCCGCGGCATGTTCGCCATCGCGCTGTGGGATCAGCCCAATCGGACGCTGCTGCTGGCGCGCGATCGCGCCGGGCAGAAGCCGCTGCACTACGCCGAGCGCGGCGGACGCCTGTATTTCGCCAGCGAGATCAAGTCCCTGCTCGCCGCCGGCGCGGTCGAGCCGGCGCTCGACCTCGCGGCGCTCGATCACTACCTGGCGTTCCTCTACACGCCGCGCGACCGATCCATCTTCCGGGGCGTGAAGAAGCTGCCGCCCGGACACTTCCTGCGCTGGCGGGACGGACGCGCCGACGTGGTGCGCTACTGGCAGGTCGCCGCGGATGAGACGTTCGCCGGGTCCGAAGCGGACGCCGTCGCGCAACTGCGGCAGGTGCTCGCCGAGGCCGTGTCGTCGCACATGGTCAGCGACGTGCCGCTCGGCGCGTTCCTCTCGGGCGGCGTCGATTCCTCCGCCGTCGTCGGCATGATGGCCCAGGCGTCGCCGCGCCCGGTGAAGACGTTCTCGATCGGGTTCGACGATCCGGCCTACGACGAGCTGGAGCACGCGCGCACCGTGGCCCGGCACTTCGGCACCGAACACCACGAATTCGTCGTCAAGCCGGACGGCCTGTCGATCCTCGACGACCTGATCTCGCACTTCGACGAGCCCTTCGCCGATTCGTCCGCGATCCCGACGTGGTATGTCTCGGAAATCGCGCGCCGCCACGTCACCGTGGTGCTGTCCGGCGACGGCGGCGACGAGCTGTTCGGCGGCTACGACCGCTACCTGCCGCATCCGCGCGTGGCCGCGTTCGATCGCGTGCCGCTGCCGGGGCTGCGCAGCGCGGCGGCGCTGGCGTGGCCGCTGCTGCCGCACGGCACGAAGGGGAAGAATTTCCTCCGCCATGTGGCGAAAGACGACGCCGGGCGGTATCTGGATTCGATCACCTTCTTCCCGGCGGACGAGCGCGCGGCGTTGTACGCCGGGGGCGCCCGTGCGGCGCTCGCGTCGAACGCCGAAGCGGCGCTGTGGCGGCACTTCGAGCGGTTCCAGGACCTGCCGCACGACAGCCGCATGATGCGGTTCGACTTCGAGACGTATCTGCCCGAGGACGTGCTCACCAAAGTCGATCGGATGAGCATGGCGCATTCGATCGAGTCGCGGGTGCCGCTGCTCGACAACCTCGTCATCGATTTTGCGGCGACGCTGCCGTCGCGCTTCAAGATCCGATCGGGGCGGCGCAAGCACGTGCTGAAGGAAGCGCTGAAGCCGCTGCTCCCGACCGGCATCCTCGATCGGCGGAAGCAGGGGTTCGGCATCCCGCTCGGCACCTGGTTCCGCGGCGGCCTGACGGATCTCTTTTCGGATGTGCTCGAATCGCCGCGAGCGCGGCAGCGCGGCTACTTCGAGCCCGCATTCGTCTCGCGGCTGCTGAGGGAGCATCTGAGCGGGCAGCGCGATCACACCCTGCGGCTCTGGCAGCTGACCGTGTTCGAGTTGTGGCACCGGCAGTACCTCGATACCGCAGTGGTCGGGTCAACCGCTGCCCACGTCGTGTAGCGGCGTACCTACAATTCCTCTCCCTGCCCCTAAAGTCCCGTGGCACCTGCCTTGCTCAGGTGGCAGCCTGTGAAGTCCGGACCACAAATTCCGGTCGCTGTGTTCATCACGAGCTTTCATCCCGGTGGCACCGAGCGGCAGATGACCGAGCTGATCCGCAGGCTCGACCGCGAGCGCTTCGCGGTGCGCGTCGCCTGCTTCCACGCCGAAGGCGCGTGGCTGCCGCGGGTCGCCGGGTGCGCCCCGGTCACCAGCTTTCCCATTCGCGGCTTCGCCAGGCCGGCGACGCTGGCCCAGGCGGCGGCGTTCGCGCGCTGGTGCCGCGCCCATCGCATCGCGGTGGTGCAGTGCTGCGACCTCTACGCGAACACGTTCGCGCTGCCGGCGGCGGCGGTGGCCGGCGTGCCGGTCCGCGTCGGCAGCCGGCGGGAGATCAACCCCGACAAGACCGCCGGGCAGATCGTCCTCCAGCGCCAGGCGTATCGCTGCGCCCACGCGGTGGTCGCGAACTCGAGTGCCGCCCGGCGGCAGCTCGTCGCCGAGGGAGTCGCGCCGGGGCGGATCGAGGTCATCGCCAACGGCATCGAGGTCGACCGCTTCGCGCCGCGCACCGGCGTGCGGCCGGTCCGCACCATCGCCACGGTCGCGAACCTGCGAAAGGAGAAGGCCCACGAGGTCCTGCTCGCGGCCGCCGCCCGGCTGCTGCTGCATCAGCCCCAGCTGCGCTTCGTGATCGCCGGCGACGGTCAGCGGATGAGCGAGCTGCGCGCGCTCGCCGCGTCGCTGCACATCGCGGCGAACGTCACCTTTCTCGGGCACTGCGAAGACGTGCCGGCGCTGCTGGCGGACGCGGACGCGTTCGTCCTGCCGTCGCGATCGGAGGCGTTCCCCAATGGCGCGATCGAGGCGATGGCCGCGGGGCTGCCGGTGGTCGCGAGCGCGGTCGGCGGCCTGCTCGATCTGATCGACGACGGCGAGACCGGCGTGCTGGTGCGGCCCGACGATCCGGTCGCGCTGGCGGACGCCATCGAGGCGCTGGTGCTGTCGCCCGAGCGCGCCGCCGCGATCGGCGCCAACGCGCGCGACGCGGTGACGCGGCGCTACTCGTTCGACCGCATGGTGCGGGCGTTCGAGGACCTCTATCTGTCTCATCTCGGGATGCCGCGCGGCGTCTCGTCGCGGGCGGCCTGATCATGTGCGGTATCGCCGGACGCTTCAACTTCGACCCCTTGCGGCCACTCGATCGCGGGGTGCTGCAGGCGATGACCGACGTCGTCGCGCATCGTGGCCCCGACGCCTCGGGCTATCACCTGGCGCCGGGCATCGGCCTCGGACATCGCCGCCTCAGCATCATCGATCTCTCGACCGGCGATCAGCCGCTGGCCAACGAAGACGGCACCGTGTGGACGGTGTTCAACGGCGAGATCTACAACTTCGCCGAGGTGCGCGCCGAGCTGACCGCCCTGGGCCATCGCTTCCGCACCGGCTCGGACACCGAGATCATCGTGCACGGCTACGAGCAGTGGGGCGAGCGCTGCGTCGAGCGCTTCCGCGGCATGTTCGCGTTCGCGGTGTGGGACGCCAAGGCGCGGCGGCTGATGCTGGCGCGCGATCGCGTCGGCGTCAAGCCGCTCTACTACGCCGAACTGCCCGGGCGCGGGCTGGTGTTCGGATCGGAGCTGAAGTCGCTGCTCGAGGATCCGGAGGTTCCCCGCGAATGGCGCCCGGACGCGATTGACGCGTTCCTGACGCTGCTCTACATCCCGGCGCCGGCGACGATCTACGCCGGCATTCACAAGCTCGAGCCGGGCCACGTGCTCATCGCGGAGAAGGGGACGGTCCGCACGTCGCGGTATTGGGACCTGACGTTCACCGGCGACGGCGACGCGCGGCGCGAGGCGGACTATCTCGAGGAGCTGGACGCGCTGCTGCGCGAGTCGGTGGCGCTGCGGCAGATCGCCGACGTGCCGCTCGGCGCCTTCCTCTCCGGCGGCATCGACTCGAGCGCCGTGGCGGCCTACATGGTCGAAACCAGCCCGCGGCCGCCGGTGACGATCTCGGTCGGCTTCGAACACGCCGCGTACGACGAGCTGTCTCACGCCCGCCGCGTGGCGGAGCATCTCGGCTGCGAATTCCATCCGCGGACGGTGACGCCGGACATCGTGTCGCTGCTGCCGAAGCTCGCCTGGCACTTCGACGAGCCGTTCGCCGATTCATCGGCAGTGCCGACGTACTACGTGTCGAAGGCGGCGCGCGAGCTGGTCACCGTGGCGCTGTCCGGCGACGGCGGCGACGAGCTGTGGGCCGGCTACGCCAGACATCGCGTCGAGCGCTGGGAGCAGACGGCGCGCGCCACGCTCGGCGCCGCCGCGCCGCTTGCCGGCCGGCTGGCGCAGGCCCTGCCGCTGTCGGTAAAGGGCGCCCGATCGCTGCGCCATCTCGCGGCGGATCCGGCGCAGGCCTACGCCCTGAAACATGCCTACGGGATGTTCGAGCCGCAGGCCAAGGCGCGCCTCTACTCCGGCGATTTCGCCGCCCGCGTGCGGCACGCCGACCCCTTCGACACCTTCCGCGCCGCCTACCGCCGCTGCCGATCGCTCGATCCGCTGGATCGCGGGCTCTACGTCGACGTGCACACCTACATGGTCGACGACATCCTGACCAAGGTCGACCGGATGAGCATGGCGGTGTCGCTCGAGGCGCGCGAGCCGCTCCTCGATCACCGGCTGCTCGAGTTCGCGGCGCGCGTGCCGACGTCGCTGAAGCTGAAAGAGGGGCGCGGCAAGCACCTGCTGCGGCGCGCCCTCGAGCGCAAGGTGCCGCGCGAGATCCTCGAGCGGGGCAAGCAGGGTTTCGAAGCGCCGATCGGCGAGTGGCTGCGCGGCCCGCTCGCGCCGATGGCCGACGCACTGCTCGCCGACGGCCGGCTGCGCGAGCGCGGCATCTTCGAGCATCGGGAAGTGAGCCGGCTGTGGAGCGAGCACCGCGCCGGCCGCGCCGATCACCGGCACCGGCTCTGGCAGCTGCTGATGCTCGAACTGTGGTTCCGCCAGTTCATCGACCAGGCGCCGGCCTCGCGCGCCGAGTACGCGGAGGCGATCTAGATGTGCGGCATTGCCGGCATCGTCGCTGGCGATCACCTGACCCCGGATGAACGGGCGCGGCTGCCGTTCATGCGCGACGTCATCACCCATCGCGGGCCGGACGACGCCGGATTGTTCGTCGACGATCGCGCCGGCCTGGCCCATCGCCGGCTCAGCATCGTCGACCTCGCGTCCGGACACCAGCCGCTCGGCAACGAAGACGGCACGGTGGTCATCGTCTTCAACGGCGAAATCTACAACCACGCCGAGATCCGGCCGGTGCTCGAGGCGCACGGGCACGTCTACCGGACGCGCTGCGACACCGAGACGATCGTGCACGCCTACGAGCAATGGGGCGACGCCTGCGTCGAGCGCTTCCGCGGCATGTTCGCCTTCGCGATCTGGGACGCCAAGCGGCAGCGGCTGCTCCTCGCCCGCGATCGCCTCGGCATCAAGCCGCTCTACTGGACCGTCGTCCGCAACCGGCTGATTTTCGGATCGGAGATCAAGGCGATTCTCGAGAGCGGGCTGGTGCGCGCCAGGGCGAACGAGCGCGCGCTGCCCGAGCTCCTCGGGACCAGGTACCTGTCGGGCGCCGAAACGCTCTTCACCGGCATCCACCGTCTGCTGCCCGGCCATCTGCTCGTCTTCGAGCGCGGCGTGGCGACGCCGCGGCAATGGTGGGACGTGCCGGTGGGGCGCCGCGATCCCTCGCTCGACGGGTTGAACGAGGCGCAGATCGTCGAGCGGTTCCGCGCCAGGCTCGAAGACGCGGTGCGCACCCGGCTGATGGCCGACGTGCCGCTCGGGATGTTCCTGTCCGGCGGCCTCGACAGCAGCGCCATCGCGGCGTTGATGGCGCGGATGATCGATCGTCCGCTGCAGACGTTCTCGGTCGCGTTCAAGCAGCGGGCGTTCAGCGAGCTCGAGTACGCCCGGCAGGTGGCGACGGCGATCAACGCCGAGGCGCACGAGATCGTCATCGACGAGCATGACTTCTTCGACGCGCTCCCCCGCCTGATCTGGCACGAGGACGAACCGATCGCGCATCCCTCGAGCGTGCCGCTCTACTTCGTGTCCCGGCTCGCCAGCGCGCACGTCAAGGTGGTGCTCACGGGCGAGGGGAGCGACGAACTGCTCGCCGGGTACGGGAAGTACCCGCGCGCGCTGGCGAACTGGCGCGCCGGGGCGATCTGGGATCTCGCGCCCGATCCGCTGCGCGACTTCGTCACCGGCACGATCGTGCCGCGGCTGCCGGCACGCGCCGCCCGCTACGCCCGGCGCTCGTTCCTGGCGATGCCGCGCACGCCGGAGGCGATGTTCTTCGACAATTTCGCCGCCATCGGACTGCGGCGCCAGGCCTCGCTGCTCGATCCGCGGATCGCCGCGTTCGCCACGCCCGAGGCCTACGCCGCCTCCCGCGCCTACTTCGACGCGCCGAACGGCCGGAGCACGACGCTCGATCGGCTGCTCTACGCCGACCTCAAGACGTACCTGGTGGAACTGCTGATGAAGCAGGACCAGATGAGCATGGCGGCCTCGATCGAGAGCCGCGTGCCGTTCCTGGATCACCACCTCGTGGAGTTCGCCGCCGCGCTGCCTCCACGGATGAAACTGCGCGGCTTCTCCACCAAGTGGATTCTCCGCGAGGCGGTGAAATCGATCCTGCCCGCTGCGATTCTGACCCGGAAGAAGATGGGATTCCCGGTCCCGTTCTCGCTCTGGATGCGCGGACGGGCCGGCGACGTCGCGCGCGAAGTGCTGCTCGACCGGCGCACCCGTCAGCGCGGCATCATCAACGCCCCCGCCGTCGCCAACCTCCTCGCCGCGCACCAACGCGGCGAGAACGACGGCGGGGACGCCCTGTGGAGCCTGCTCAATCTCGAGCTCTGGTACCGCACCTTCATCGACGGCGACGGCGTGCAGACGCTGCCGCCGCCTTCGTTCGGGGCGGAGGCCCCCTCCGTACAGGCGATCGCATGAAGCTTCTCTGGCTCAACGCGGGGCTGCTCCTGCCGCTCGACAAGGGGGGCAAGCTCCGCACCTGGCACGTCATGCGGCATCTCGCCGCGCGCCACGACATCACCTATCTGTCGTTCGCCGACGCCGGTCAGACGGCGGCGGATCGCGCCGGCATGCGCGAGGTCTGCTCGCGCCTCGAGACGGTGCCGCGTCACGATCCCGCCAAGGGGACCTGGCGGTTCTACGCCGACGCCGCACGCTACGTCGTCGACGCCGTGCCCTACGCCGTCGCCAAGTACCGCTCGGCCGCATATCGCCGCCGCCTCGAGGACCTCCTGGCGCGCGATCGCTTCGACGCCGTGGTCTGCGACTTCCTGCCGCCGGTGGTCAACCTGCCGGCGCAGCTGCCGTGCCCGTCGATCGTGTTCACCCACAACGTCGAGGCGGAGATCTGGCGCCGTCACGCCGAGCAGGCGTCCAACCCGCTCTCGAAGCGTCTGCTGACGCAGCAGTGGCGACGGATGCTCCGCTTCGAGGCGGCGGCGCTGGCGCGGTTCGACCTCACCCTCGCCGTGTCTGACGCGGATCGGCGCACGTTCGAGCGTTTGTATCCGCGCAGCCTCAGCCACCCGGTGCACGTGGTGCAGACCGGCGTGCAGACCGATTTCTTCACGCCCGCGGCGACGGCGGCCGAACGCACCCACATGGTCTTCACCGGCTCGATGGACTGGCTGCCCAACGAAGACGGAATGACCTATTTCTGCCGCGAGATCCTTCCGCGGATCCGCCAGTCGGAACCGGACGCCACGCTCAGCATCATCGGACGCGCCCCGACGCCGGCGGTCAGGAAGCTCGCGGAGATTCCCGGGGTCGAGGTGACCGGGCGCGTCGACGACGTGCGGCCGCACATCGCCCGGGGCGCGGTCTACGTCGTCCCGCTCAGGATCGGCGGCGGCACGCGGCTGAAGATTTTCGAGGCGATGTCGATGGCCAAGGCGGTGGTCTCGACGACGGTGGGGGCCGAGGGGCTGCCGGTCACCAGCGACCGCAACATCGTCATTGCTGACGAGCCGGACCGGTTTGCGGAGCGTGTCGTGGGCTTGATGCGCGACGGGGCGGCGCGCCGGGCCATCGAGTCGGCGGCCCGGCAGCTGGTGGTCGAGCGCTACGACTGGTCGGCGGTCGCCGAGGACTTCGAGGACGCACTACGCAGAGCAGCGGATGTCAGCGATCGGCAACGCGCGATCGCATAGGGAGTACCTGGAATGAACGTTTCCGTGTTCGGTTTGGGCTATGTCGGCAGCGTGTCCGCCGCGTGTTTCGCGGAGGACGGCCACACGGTCGTGGGCGTCGACGTGAATCCCGGCAAGGTGGCCAGCCTCAACGAGGGACGCAGCCCGATCGTCGAGAAAGGGCTCGACGATCTGATTCGCGACAACGTTGCCGCCGGCCGGCTGCGCGCGACGACCAGCACCGCCGACGCGGTGCGCGACAGCGAGATCTCGCTCATCTGCGTCGGCACGCCGAGCCGCAGGAACGGCAGCCTCGATCTCGCCTACCTGGAGCGCGTCGCCGAGCAGATCGGCGGGGCGCTCAAGGACAAAGCCGGCTACCACGTCGTCGTCGTCCGCAGCACCGTGCTGCCCGGCACGACGCACCAGGTGGTGATTCCGGCGATCGAGCGCACGTCGGGGAAGAAGTACGGCACCGGCTTCGGGGTGACGGTCAATCCGGAGTTCCTCCGCGAGGGCACCGCGATCCACGACTTCCGGCATCCGCCGCTGACGCTCGTCGGCCACAACTACGCGTCCGACGCCGAGCCGACCAGGGCGCTGTACCGGCGGGTCGACGCGCCGATCGAGACGACGACGATCCGCACCGCGGAGATGATGAAGTACGCGAGCAACACCTGGCATGCGCTGAAGGTGGCCTTCGCCAACGAGATCGGCAACGTCTGCAAGCGCGTCGGGATCGACAGCCACGAGGTGATGACGATCTTCTGCAAGGACGAGAAGCTGAATCTCTCGTCGTACTACATGAAGCCGGGATTCGCGTTCGGCGGATCGTGCCTGCCGAAGGACGTCCGCGCGCTGCAGTATCGCGCCAAGGAAGTCGATCTCGACGTGCCGGTGATCAACTCGATCCTGGGCAGCAACCAGCTGCAGATCCAGCACGCCGTCGACGAGATTGTCGAGACCGGCAGGAAGCGCATCGGCCTGCTCGGGTTCAGCTTCAAGGCGGGCACCGACGATCTGCGCGAGAGCCCGATCGTCATCCTGGCGGAGGCGCTGCTCGGCAAGGGCTACTCGCTCTGCATCTACGACAGGAACGTCTCGATCGCGCGGCTGGTGGGAGCGAACAAGGACTACATCAACCAGCAGATTCCGCACCTGTCATCGCTGCTGACCGAGTCGATCGACGAGGTGCTCGAGAAGTCGGACGTGATCGTCGTCGGCAACGGCGCGCCGGAGTTCGGCGACGCGCTGACCCGCACCCGGCCGGATCAGGTGATCCTCGACCTGGTGCGCGTCAGGACGGACCGCTCGCAGATTCCCGGCGACTATCGCGGAATCTGCTGGTAGAGCGCCGACCAGATGAAGTCGCGGGAGCCGGAGAGCTGGTGGTCGTCGTCCAGCATGTGAAGGGTGACGTTCGGACGCCCGCGCACCCAGCGCTCCACTGACGCGGGATCGACGGCGTCATCGCGCCGCCCCTGAAACACCAGCACCGGCATCGGCAGCGTGACCGCCGCCGCGTCGTAGCGGCGGGCGTCCGCGTACAGCCCGTAGTGGATCGGCATCATTCGGCCGTACGAATGATGGAAGACCATCAGGCTGCCGTTGCGGCGCCACTCCGCCACGTCGGCGCCGCCGGGGCCGCCCGGGCCTTCGCTGGAAAACTCCAGCGCCGGAGCCATCAGCACCAGACGCTCGACCCGCTCCGGCCACGTGGCCGCGGCGTGCACCGCGACGAATCCCCCCAGGCTCGAGCCGATCAGCGTCACCGGCGAGGCGGCGGCGGTCAGGATCTGGTGCGTCTGCTCGATCATCCGTGTGACGGTCAACGTCGAGAAATCCGGCAGATTCAGATCGGGCGCGTCGAACCCGACACCGAGCGCCCGATACTGCGCGGCGAGGAAGCTCGCCTTGCCCGACTGCGGCGACGATGCAAAACCGTGCAGGTAGACCACTCGCATTTGGGAATTTGGGAATTTGGAAATTTGGGAATTTGGAAATCTGGAATCTCGGAATCTTATTCGGAACACCTGCGTCCGGATTTCCACATTTCCAGATTCCCACATTTCCAAATCCTTCAGAACTTGGTTTTGCAGCCGGGCCGGCACCGGCACTGGATGGTGCCCTCGCCGTCCGTCGAGTAGTCGTAGGTGAGTTCCTCGCCCTTGCGGATGTTGCGGGCGGCGCGGATCCAGATGGTATCGCCGATCACCTGCGTGTAGCAGTTCGGCTTGCAGGCGTGGTTGATGTAGCGCGCGATGTTGCCGCCGACCGCCGCGTCCCGCACGTAGAGGCGATTGAGCTTGAAACACCAGATGTGCCCGTTCCTCAGGTAACGGCGCTCGCGCTTCAGGCTCTCGCGGTTGGGGATCTTCTCGCCGGCGTAGTCGATGATCCGCTTGTTCTTGGGGATGGGCTGGGTGGCGTAGACGCCCCAACCCGCGATACCGGAACGACGCTTCTCAATCAATTTGGAAATTTGGAAATTTGGAAATCGGGTGAGATTACCAAATTCTACCTTTCCAGATTTCCAGATTCCCCCGTGCAACCCTGGGCTGCGGCCGGGCCGTCTAAGCCGGCATGACACATCGCAGACGTGCGTTCACGGCGGCCGCGGCTGCCGCACTGTTCCTGACCACCAGCGCCGGCCCTGCCTCGGCGCAGGACTTCACGTGGGCTGGCGCCATTCCCCAGGGACGCGCCATCGAAATCAAGGGCGTCAACGGCGACGTCCGGGCCGAGCCGTCCGGCAGCAACCAGGTCGAAGTCGTCGCCGTGAAGTCGGCGCGACGCGACGATCCGGCGAGCGTCCGCATCCAGGTGGTGCCGCACGAGGGCGGCGTCACGATTTGCGCCGTGTATCCGAGCCGGGAGGGCGCGCGCCCCAACGAATGCGCCCCCGGCGAGGGCGGCCGCAACAACGTCCAGAACAACGACGTCAACGTCCGCTTCACCGTCCGCGTGCCGGCCGGCGTCACCTTCATCGGCAAAACGGTGAACGGCGACGTCGAGGCGACCCGGCTCAACGGCGACGTGGTGGTGACGACGGTGAACGGATCGGTCACCTTCTCGACCACCGGCGGCGGTCGGGCCAGCACGGTGAACGGATCGATTCGCGGCGACATGGGGCGCGCCGACTGGTCCGACACGCTGTCGATGAACACCGTCAACGGCAGCATCACGCTGACGCTGCCGGCGACGCTCAGCACCGAGGTGCGGGCCTCGACCGTGAACGGCGACATCAACGTCGACTTTCCGATGTCCGTGCAGGGGCGCCTCTCGCGGCGGCGTCTCGACGGCACGATCGGCGGCGGCGGCCGCACGCTCGCGCTCCAGACGGTGAACGGCAGCATCACCTTGAAGCGCGAGTAGCGCGCGCGGGCGCGCGGCGGCGCGGATGACAATGCTAATATTCGGAGGATGGAAGGACTGATCAGCGCGTGGGGAAAGATCCTGCGCGGCTACCGCCCCTCGCTCTCGATCGAAATCACGCGTGAATGTCCGCTGCGCTGTCCGGGATGCTACGCCTACGGCGACGAGCACCTCGGCGGCGAGGTGACGCTGCGTCAGGTCACGGACTACAAAGGCCAGGCGCTGGTCGATCGCGTCCTGGCGATCGTCAAGGACGAGAACCCGGTTCACGTCTCGATCGTCGGCGGCGAACCGCTGGTGCGCTTCCGCGAACTGAACGAAATCCTCCCGGCGCTGGCGGCGCGCGGCATCTACACCCAGCTCGTCACCAGCGCGGTGCGCCCGATTCCGCCCGAGTGGGCGTCGATCCCGCGGCTCCAGATCGTCGTCTCGATCGACGGCCTCCAGCCGGAACACGACGCCCGACGCACGCCGGCCACCTACGATCGCATCACCAGGCACATCGCCGGCCACCAGATCACCGTCCACTGCACCATCACGCGGCAGCAGGCGCAGCGCGAAGGCTACCTGGAGGAATTCGCGCAGACGTGGTCGGACAACCCGCACGTGCGGCAGTTGTGGTTCAGTCTCTACACGCCGCAGATCGGCGAGCGCTCGCCGGAGATCCTGACGCCGCACGATCGCGAGCGGGTGATCGCCGCGCTGATGCTGCTGCGGCGCAAGCACCGCAAGATCAAGATGCCGGAAGGGCTGCTGAAGAAATACGCGGCGCCGCCCGAGAGCCCCGACGAGTGCATCTTCGCGCAGACGACGTCGTGCGTCTCGGCCGATTTCGAGCACCGCATCACGCCCTGCCAGTTCGGCGGCAATCCCGACTGCTCGCAGTGCGGCTGCATCGCGTCGGCGGCGCTGGCCGCCGTCGGGTCGCACCGGCTGCCGGGCGGCGTGCGCGTCGGCGCGATCTTCGACGCCTCGATCAAGGTGGGCCGCGTCATGCGCGGCCGGCGCGAGGCGGTGGCCTGATGGCACAGGCGGCCTCCTTCGACATCACGTCCACCGTCGATCTGCAGGAAGTCGACAATGCCGTGAACCAGGCGCGGAAAGAGGTGGCGCAGCGCTACGACTTCAAGGGCTCGCGCGCCGCCATCGATCTGAACAAGGCCGACAACACCATCGTCCTCACCGCCGACGACGACTTCAAGATGACGGCGCTGTGGGAGATCCTGCAGGCGCGCATGGTGCGGCGCGGCGTGCCGACGAAGAACCTGACGCCGGGCGAGACGCAGCGGGCGGCGAACGACACCGTCAAGCGCACCATCACCCTGCAGCAGGGGATCCCGACCGAGGCGGCCAAGGAGATCGTGAAGTTCCTGAAGGAACGGAAGCTCAAAAAGGTGCAGGCCGCGATCATGGCCGACCAGGTGCGCGTCACCTCCCCCTCCAAGGACGAGCTTCAGGAAGCGATGCGGCAACTCCGCGAGCACGACTTCGGCTGCGCCCTGCAATTCGGCAATTACCGGGGTTAGCCGGGCTCACCTCTTGCATAATTCAGGAGCATGGTACAAATGCTCCAGGCAGGGGCCGCCGGCGTGCTGCTCCTGCTCGCGCCCCTCCATGCCGCCGGTCAGAAATCCGCCCCGCGCGTCAACGCGCACGCCGCCACCCTGGCCGAGTTCACCAAGCGCGTGGATGGGTACGTCGACCTCCACAAGAAGCTCGAAGGGACGCTGCCGAAGCTGCCGGAGCAGACCAACCCGTACGAGATCGACAAGCACCAGCGCGCCCTGTCGCGGCTGATTCAGGAGGCGCGCAAGAACGCGAAACAGGGGGACCTGTTCACGCCGGCGATGCAGCGGCTGGTGCGCCAGCTGCTGGTGCCGGTGTTCCGCGGGGCCGACGGCCGGCAGCTCCGCGCCGAGATCTTCGACAACGAGTTCAAGGGAACGGTGGCGGTGGCGGTCAACGCGCGGTACCCCGACGAAGTGCCGATTTCCACCGTGCCGCCGCAGGTGCTCTCGCAGCTGCCGAAACTGCCGGAGGAACTGGAGTACCGCTTCGTGCAGACCAACATGATCCTCTTCGATCCGCACGCCCACATCATCGCGGATTTCGTGCCGCGCGCCTTCAAGTGAACGCCAGCGAGAGAGACGGTCAGATGCCGAACGGACGTCGCACGCTCCAACCAGCCGCCGCCGCCTGCGCGCTGGCGGCGGTGCTCTGCTGCGCCGGCGCCGAACCGGCGCGCTCCGTCGCCGTCGCCGCGCCGAACCCCGCCGTCGCCGCGGCCGGAGCGCGGCAGGCGCAGGTGCCGCTGCCCAACAAGGGGGACACGCTGAAGTTCGGCGCCATCGGCGACAACGGCGACGGCGACAGCGAGCAGTACGAGATCGGCAAGCAGATGGCGGCGTGGCGCGGCCGCTTCCCGTTCGAGCTGGTGGTGATGCTCGGCGACAACATCTACGGGTCCGACCGGCCGCAGGACTTCGTCCGCAAGTTCGAGGCGCCGTACAAGGCGCTGCTCGACGCCGGGGTCAAGTTCTACGCCAGCCTCGGCAACCACGATTCGCGCGAGCAGCGGTTCTACAAGCTGTTCAACATGGACGGCAATCTCTATTACACGTTCAAGGGGCCGAAGGAGGACGTCCGCTTCTTCGCGCTCGAGAGCACCTACATGGATCAGGATCAGCTGAAGTGGATCGAAGACGAGCTGAAGAAGTCGAACGAGAAGTGGAAGATCGTCTATTTCCACCATCCCCTCTACGGCTCGGCGCGGACGCACGGCTCGCAGCTGAAGCTGCGCGCCGTGCTCGAGCCGCTCTTCATCCAGTACAACGTCAGCCTGGTGCTCAACGGCCACGACCACGTCTACGAACGAATCAAGCCGCAGAACGGGATTCAGTACTTCGTCGAAGGGTCGTCCGGCAAGCTGCGGCGCGGCGACCTCCGCCCGGGCTCGCCGCTCACCGCCTTCGGCAACGATCAGACCCGCACGTTCATGCTCATGGAGATCGACGGGGACCACCTGACCTTCAATGCCGTCGACATGGCCGGGAACGTGATCGATTCGGGCACGATCACGAGGCGCAAATAATTTGGAAATCTGGAAATCTGGAAATGTGGAAATCTGGAACGGAGGTCCTTAGATTTCCAAATTCCCAAATTTCCACATTTCCAAATCCTCAAGCGGCTTTCTTGCGGCTTTTCTTTCGCCAGTCGGCTTCGAACACCGCCTGGATGCGGCGGACGATGGTGCCGTTCTTGATGATGACGCCGACCTCGCGCCGCCCGTCCAGCTCGAGCCGGCGCAGGCTCTGGCTGCCGATGAACGCTTCGCGCGCGTCGCGCACGATCGCCCGCACGTGCAGCCGCAGGTCCGACAGCTTCCGCACCTTCACCCCGTCCAGCGACTTCTCCAGCTTGCCCAGGATGCGGATCTCGACCCCGGCGTCGGCCCGCTCCTGCAGCAGCTTCTGGATCCCGTTGTCGCTCACCTGCGCGTCGTAGATCAGCAGCTGCTGCTTCGCCCCCTTGATGAACTCGGTGAGCACGGCGCGCGAGTTCTCCGGACTGACCACCAGCCGGCGGTGCCCCGGAGTGTAGGTCTGGCGCAGCGCGTCGGCGTCGAACAGCTTGATCGCCTCGCTGACGATCCGCCGATCGCGGGTGACGATGCCGAAGCTGCGGCTCTTGTCGATGTCGAGCTTGGTGTAATTGAACCCGTAGACGTGCAGCGTGGTGCCGTCGACGATCAGCATCTTGCCGTGATAGCGCGTCAGATCGTCCGCGGTGCGGGCGACGGTGGCGCCGGCTTCGAGCAGCCGCAGCTCCAGCTTGCGCAGGTTCTTCTCCCCGCCCTTGTTGGTGTGGGCGATGAGCGCGCGGACCACGACGCCGCGCTTGATCGCGGCGTGAATGGCGCTCTCGATGTCCGAGCGGTCGAAGCGGAAGATGACGACGTCGATCGTCTTCTTCGCCTTGTCGAGGGCCTTGATGACAGGACCGGCGCCGTCCTCGGGCTGGATGATCAGCTTCACTTCTTCTTGGGCTTCTTCTCAGTCCATTCCACGCCGCCGTGGCCCTCGGGATCGAGCCGCAGCAGCGCGTTCGACAACCGATCCTTCTGCATCTCCAGCGGCACCCACACCTCGTAGCAGACCTCCTCGTCGGACGAGGAGAGCAGGTCGAAGTCTACATGAAATCGGTTCAGGATCGCGTCGTACTCCTTGCGCCGGGCGTCGGTGTCCTTCCCCATCTTGATCTTGAGATCGAACAGCTTCCGCCCCTCGGGCTCGAACGACTCGATCACCCACAGCGTGACCATGATGAACGCCGCGGTGAACACCGCCATGGCATACTGCCCGACGCCCGACGCGAGCCCGGCGGCCAGCGCCGAGAGCATCACCCCGGCGTCCTTGTTGTCTTCGACCTTGGCGCGGTAGCGCACCAGCCCGGCGGCGCCGACGACACCGAACGCCCGGGCCAGGTTGGAGCCCACCACCAGCATCACCGCCGCGCCGACGATCGCCAGGATGATCTGCGTCTGGATGACGGCAGGCTGCCGCGCCGGCGTGCCCTTGCGCCGCGGCCGCACCGCCAGCATGGCGCCGAGCAGGGCGGCCAGCGGCAGACGCAGCATCGCCGCCTTCAGCTCGCTGCGCAGGTCGGGGGCCGCTCCCTCGAGCAGGCTGCGCGCCTGCGCCTGCGCCGTGTCGCCGCCGGCCGGCGGCTGCGCGGCCGACGGCGCCGCCCCGGCGAGCGCCAGCAGGAGAAACAGCATCAGCCGCGGCCAGAGCCGTGAATGCACCATCGCCGTCCTCATCGTCCGAGTGCCAGACCTTCCTGGACCTTCTGTTTGAACCGGCGGATGAAACGATCCGCGACCTGCGGCGCGTAGCCGCCGGCGCGGAAGGCGTCGGTCCACTGCTTGTCGGTCAGCCGCTGCAGCCGCTCGCAGATCCAGCGCACGTCCGCCGCGGTCATCCGATCCACCAGCGCCCCGTGGCGGCCGCGGTAGTCGAACCGGACGTACTGCCCCGCCATGCCCTTGATGAACGGCGTCTCTTCGAACACCTTCGGATCGCCTCGCGGCGCGTCGATCACCCCGGTGCGCCCGAACGACTGACCGAGATCGCGCGCCACGTACCACCGCGATGCCCCTTCGAACTTCTCCGTGAGCACATAGAGCGCGTTCTGCTCGTCCTTGAGATCCGAATTGCCCAGCATCACCTGCATGATGAGCAGGCCGTTCAGTTGCCGCGTGCCGACGAACGGGTTGCGATAGTAAGACCAGATGCCCTCGTCGTCGAGTCCGTGGAGATCCGGCTTCGACTCGCGGAACCGCGACGGGAGCTGCGGGTTGGGATCGGGCGCGCCTTCCGCGTTCCACTTGCCCATGTAGTAGATGGGCGGCTGGTGATATCCGAGGCCCCAGAGGAGCCGGGACGCCACCACTTCGGTGGGCGCCTCCGGCGGCATCTTGGCGCTCCACTTCCGCTTGCCCGGGCCTTCGACGGTGAGGCCCATGCTGAAGCCGGTGCGCTTCACTTCGAGCACTTTATAGATCGCCGCCGGATCCGGCGCGAGCCGCTGCCCCCCGACGCCCCAGTAGAGATCCCGCGTGCGCTCCGGCTCGACCCACAGCTCCGCCATCTGGTCCGCTGTGGGTGGCGCGGCCTGCGTGGAACGGATGGTGGCGTGGCAGCCGGGCAGCAGCGCCGCCACGGTGACAGCCGGCAGCAGCAGGAACAACCTCATCGGCCGTCTGGAGTGCAAGCGCGGGGCCAGCTGAGCTGACCGACCGTCGGGGCTGTGGAGCGACCCGGTCCGGTGGGCGGCGCCGCTGCCGCGCGCCTGTCTGATCGAACGACGGGGTCGGAACGGGCTAGCGAAAGTCGTGGGAATCGACCTCAGGCGTTCGGCCACCGAGAGAGT
The DNA here is from genome assembly GCA_035699745.1 of Vicinamibacterales bacterium. NCBI lineage: Bacteria > Pseudomonadati > Acidobacteriota > Vicinamibacteria > Vicinamibacterales > Vicinamibacterales bacterium. The sequence goes on along the minus strand of DASSPH010000010.1, from coordinate 23,440 downwards.
GTAATCGTTCCGCCTTCACCGATGTCACTCCTTCCTGAATCTGCAGCGTGCCTTCCACCAGCAGGTACGGCTCGCCCACGACGACGGCCTTCTGCGCCGAGAACAGGTCGGGGCGGACGATGATATTGGCAATCCCCGTCTCGTCTTCCAGGGTGAGAAAGACGAACCCTTTCGCGGTTCCCGGACGCTGCCGCGTGATCACCGCGCCGGCGACCCGCACCCGCCGGCCGTGCCGTCCCGACGGCAGATCGCTCGCGCGCAGCACGCCGCGCAGCGCCAGCTCCGGCCGCCGCAACGACATCGGATGCGGCCCGATCGTCAGGCTCGTTCCCGCATAGTCGGCGAGCAGCCGCTCGGGAACGGTCATCGGCTGCAATGGGGATCGGGGATCGGGGATCCGGGATCGGGGTTCGGCGTTATCGCCGCCGGCGGCAGCGAACAGCTCGCCGGCCGGCCGTACCGCTTGTTCGATCTGCCAGAGCGCCGTGCGCCGGTCGAGGCCGAACGCGTTCAACGCGCCGATCTGGGCGAGCGTCGCCACTTCGTCGCGCCGCAGCCCGCAGCGGCGAATCAACTGATCGAGCGACTCGAAACGATTGGCGAGTGGCGATGGGCGAGTGGCGATCGACGGTTGCCGATTGGGGGATTGGCGATTGACGGATTGGGGATTGGCGATTGGGAGGGTCCAGAGGTGCGAGCAGACGTTGCAGAACCCCTCATGCGTATGCAGCGTTTCGAGCATGGAGGGATCATCACAGCCGCACTTGGGACACCGCCCCGGTCCTCGCTCCTCGACCCTCGCTCCTCGCGCCTCGTCCCTCGCCCCTTGCGTGTCGGCGGCGGCCGCGATTGCATCGCCGGCCTCCCGCCGTAACCCGTTCACATACATCAGCCCCAGCCTGACCCGCCCGTCCGGCTCGACGCGGCAGGCCCAGTCCGAGACCTGCACGTCGATCGGCGCAAAGCGCACGCCGTGGCGCTGCGCATCCTTCACCAGCGTCGACGGGTGATAGAACCCCATCGACTGGTTGTTCAACATCGCCGCATAGAACGCCGCCGGGAAGTGCGCCTTGAGGTAGGCGCTCGCGTAGACCAGCAGCGCGAAGCTCGCCGCGTGCGACTCGGGAAACCCGTAGAGCGCGAACGACGTGATCGATCGGATGATCTGCTCGGCGGCGTCGCCGGTGATGCCCTGCCGCTCCATCCCGGCGCGCAGCTTCCCCTCGATCTGCTGCATCCGCCGTTCGGAGCGCTTGAACCCGAAGGCCCGCCGCAGCTCCTCGGCTTCGCCGCCGGTGAAGCCCGCCGCGACCATCGCCATCCGCAGCAACTGCTCCTGGAACAGCGGCACGCCCAGCGTGCGCTCGAGAATCGGCTGCAGCGACGGATGCGGGTATTCCACCGGCTCCTGCCCCTGCCGCCGCTTCAAATACGGATGCACCATCTGCCCGACGATCGGCCCCGGCCGGATGATCGCCACCTCGACGACGATGTCGTAGAACGTCGCCGGCTTCAGCCGCGGCAGCGTCGCCATCTGCGCCCGCGACTCGACCTGGAAGATGCCGATCGTGTCGGCCTCCTGCAGCATGCGGTAGACGGCGGGATCGTTCGCCGGCAGGTGGGCGAGGTCGAGCGTCGAGGGGCGGGGATCGAGGCTCGAGGCTCGAGGTTCCGGCGCGCCCACGACCTCGAAACGATCCCCGTTCCTCGCTTCCCGCTCCCCGGACGCGTTCACCACCTCCAGCGCATCCTGCAGCACCGCCATCATCCCGAGCCCCAGCAGATCCACTTTGACGATGCCCATGTCGGCGCAGTCGTCCTTGTCCCACTGGATGACGACGCGGCCGGGCATCGAGGCGTTCTCGAGCGGCGCCACCTCGTCGAGCCGCCCCTGGCAGATCACCATGCCGCCGGAATGCTGGCCGAGATGGCGCGGCAGATCCTGCATCTGCTGCCACAGCGCGCCGAACAGCCGGATGTCCGGCGCGGCGCCGTCGATCCCCACCTCGCGCAGATTGCGATCGAGCGTCTCCGCGGGATCGACGAACTCGAAATGATTCATCACCTTCGCCAGCCGGTCGATCCTCTGCGGCTCGATCGACAACGCCTTCCCCACCTCGCGCGCGGCGCTGCGGCCGCGGTAGGTGATCACGTTGGCGGTCATCGCCGCCCCCAGCTGCCCGTACTTCTCGTAGACGTGCTGGATGACGCGCTCGCGGCGATCGCCGCTCGGCAGATCGAGATCGATGTCGGGCCACTCGCCGCGCTGCTCGGAGAGGAACCGCTCGAACAGCAGGTCCATGCCGACCGGATCGACGGCGGTGATCCCGAGGCTGTAGCACACCGCGCTGTTCGCCGCCGAGCCGCGCCCCTGCACCAGGATGCCCTGCTGCCGGCAGAAGTTGACGATGTCCCAGACGATGAGGAAGTAGCCGGCGAGATCGAGCTTCTCGATCAGATCCAGCTCGCGCTCGATCTGGCGGCTGTGCCGCGGCTCGATCGGGCGGTAGCGCTCGCGCGCGCCCGCCTGCGTGATCTTGCGGAGGAACGACGCCATCGACTCCCCCGGCGGCACCGGATACTCGGGAAAGCGATAACCGAGATCCGCCATGGTGTAGGACAGCCGATCGGCGAGCTCGCCCGAGCCGTGCAGCGCGTCCGGCAGATCGGCGAACAGCTGCGCCATCTGCTGCGGCGTCTTCAGGTAGCGCTCGGCGTTGCAGGTCAGCCGCCGCCCCGCCGCCGCCAGCGTCGTCTTGTGCCGGATACAGGTGAGCACGTCGTACAGCGGCCGATCCCCCGGCTCGGCGAAGCGGACGCCGTTGGTGGCGACGATCGGCAGGTGGAACGCGGCGGCGAGATCGCGCAGCGCGTGGTTGTCCGATTCCTCGTCGCGGAGCAGGTGCCGCTGCAGCTCGACGCAGGCGCCGGCGCGGCCGAACACGCCGACCAGCCGATCGAACAGGCCGCCCACGCCGAACCGGGGTCCGCTCAGCATCGTCCGCCCCGCCAGCGCGATGAGGCCGCTCGTGCGGCCGTCCATCTCGTCGAGCGTCAGCGCCCCTTCCCCTTTCGGCGCCCGCAGCTTCATGGTGGTGAGCAGCCGGCAGAGATTCTTGTAGCCCTGCGCCGACTCGACGAGGACGGGGAGGCGCAGGAGATGTCCCTGATCGCGGCCGCAACCGGATCCGGACACGGCCACGGTCAGTTCGGCGCCGATGATGGCTTTCAGCCCCGCTTTCCTGGCGGCAAGGTGGAAACGCGGCGCGCCGTAGACGCCGTCGCGATCGAGCAGCGCGAGCGCCGGATAGCCGAGCGCGGCGGCACGCTCGACGAGCGCTTCGGGCAGCGACGCGCCGTCGAGAAAGGAAAAGGCCGAAGCGGTATGCAGTTCGATGTACACGGATCAGTGCGCGGTGCGCAGTGCGCGGTGCGCAGTGCGCAGTGCGTCAGTGCGCAGTGCGTCAGTGCGCGGGGCGTCAGTCATAGACGCCCTCGAGAAACCACCGGTCGGTTGCGCGGTCCTGATAGATGCGGCAGACGGCGCCGCCGGTCAGCGCGACGTCCCACTCGTTGCGGTTCCATCCGCCTTCGCCGCTCCGCGGCTTCGGCGAGACTCCGTCCGCCGCGTGGCGTCGCGGCGTTGGCGAGACTGCGTCCCCGGCGCCGCTGCGCGGCTTCGGCGAGACTTCGGCTCCGGGCAGCCACCAGCCGCCCGATGTGCGCCACGGTCCGGCGGCCTGCGTGATCGCGCCGTACGGAATGCCGCGCCGTGATGACGCGATGTGAACCGGACGTCCGTGCTCGACGCTCACGTGCAGCGCGATGGAACCGCGTTGCCGGCGGAGAACCGGCGGGCGGCGTGATGCACCAGCACGCCCGGGCTCGAGGTCGGGCGTGTCCGGTGTGAAGCCGGCCATCGCGAATGCATCCGGCCGATGGGAATCCAGCAGCACCGGCGATCCGACGCGCGCGTCGCCGACCAGCGCCGCCAGGCGCGCGGTGAGCGTCGACAGCGTTTCCGGCGACGGCAGCGCGCGCTGCAGCAGCGAGAACTGGGTGACGCGAGCCGGCGCGGGGTCGAGCTCGATCGTCACGACGTCGACCATTACCTCGCTGGCCGCGGCGAACAGCGGATGCGACTCGAGATCGAGCAGCAGCAGCGTCCGCAGCACGCGCGGGTCGCGCATCGCGGCGGGGAGCTGCAGCAGCCGCGTCTCCGTCGTGCGATCGGTCAGGCGCAGCTCGAGACGGATCGCCGCGGCGCCGCGATCGGCGCGCTCCAGCGCGGCGGTCAGCGGATCGAGCAGCCGCGCGAACACGAACGACAGCGGCTCGAGCGCGTCGATCGGCCATTCGAGCTCGAGCCGCCCGATCCAGCGCGGCGTCTCCGCGTCCGGCACGAACGGCGCCGGATCCAGCCCGCGCGCCAGCCGATGCAGCGCCACGCCGCGACGGCCCAGGCGCGACGACAGCTCCCCCGCCGGGAGCGCCGCGAGATCGCCGAGCGTGGCAATCCCCCACGTCTCGAAGATCTCGTACGGCCGATCGCGATCGCGATGGTTGATGGCCGGGGGAAGGACTTCCAGCTCCCGCAGCAGTTCGACGGGCAGTTGCAGCCAGGGTCCACGACCACACGCTCCGGCACAAAGGCCACGAAGATCACGACGACCACAAAGCCCCTGGGGTTGATCGTCGTGGGCGTTGTGATCGGTGTGCCGGAGCGTCGGCCCGTGGGCCGTTGCCGCATGCGCCAGCAGCCGCGCGACGGTCTGCGTCGGCGCCAGCGCCACGCCGCCGCGCACCCCCGCGCCGTCGAGCGCGCGCGTGAGCTGCCGCGCGATCTCCGCCGGCTCGCCGATCAACCGCCCGAGCCCGGACACGTCGAGGAGCACGTCGCGCGCGCCGACCTGCCGGACGCGCGGCGAAAAATCGCGCGCGATGGCGAGCAGGGTCTCGAGCGGCCGGCTCCCGGCGTCCACGTCTGCCAGCCGTAAGCACGCAAAGAAGCCGGCCGCCGGAAGCCGGCCGCCGGCAGCCGGAAGCCGGCCGCCGGAAGCTGGAAGCCGGCCGCCGGCAGCCGGCAGCTCGCGCAGCACCGAGGTCAGCCGCTGCGCGGTATCGGCGTCGAGGACATCCGGGATTCCGGGTGTCAGATCGTCGTACGACGGGACGGTCATCGCGCCGATACCACGCGCGGGGATGGATCCACGCCGGCGAAGACGCGCGCGCGATCGGCGGTCCCCTGCCAGCGGCCGGGCACCGCGTCGCACGCGATCGTCGCCCCGCCCGAACTGCGCGCGACGTGCTCGCCGCCCACGACCAGCGCCACCGTGTCGGTGCCTTCGACGCTGCGCGCGAGGCGCATCCAGGTGGCGGACGTGCGGTACCACGGACACCGGCGCAGCACCGCGAGCGGGACGTCGGCCAGGTCCAGCACCACGAGCCCGAACCCGCCCGCCTGCAGCATCAGCGAGAACGCCTTCAGCGCGCGCGTGGCCTCGACATCCGCCGCCGCCGCCGTCGACAGCGAGGGGCGGACCCAGAGCAGCCGCGCCAGCGCCAGCCCGTGCGCCGCCGCGCTCGCCGGATCGAACGTATCGCGGGCATCCGCCAGCGCCACGGCCTCGCCGCGATCGGCCGCGGCCGCCAGCGCCCGCACCATCAGCGATGTGCGCCCGGTCGACGGCGCGCCGACGATCTCCGACACGTGGCCGCGCCGCAATCCCCCCCCGAGCGCGGCGTCGAGCGGCGCATCCCCGGTCGGCGCGAACCGGTCCGGCGGCGGCGCCTCGTCAGGGAGCGTCAACGTCACGTCGAGCTTCCGGGCGCGCAGGAGGGATTCGAGGGCGGCTCGCATTTCGCTTTTTCTTCGCCTTCCGAGGCGCAGTATATGCCCGGACCAGACGCCGATCAAGCATCGCGCTAAGTTGTAGAATAAGTGCGGTTTGTTGCACGCCGTCGTCAGCCGCGCCCTCGCCGCCTTCCGCTATCGCGACTTCCGGATTCTCTGGCTCGGCGCTTTCACCTCCACCGTCGGCAACTGGATGCAGAAGGTGGCTCAGGCGTGGCTGGTCTTCGACCTGACCGGGTCGTCGTTCTACCTCGGGCTCGACGATTTTCTCGGCCAGCTGCCAATCCTGCTGCTGACGCTCGTCGGCGGCGTCGTCGCCGATCGCCACGATCGCCGCCAGGTGCTGATCGGATCGCAGATCGTGCAGATGTCGACCGCGTTCACGCTCGCGGCGCTGGTGTTCTTCGACGCGGTGCACGTCGCCTGGATCCTCGCGCTGTCGTTCGTCGCCGGTCTCGGGCAGGCGTTCGGCGGCCCGGCATATCAGGCGCTGATTCCCTCGCTGGTCGAGAAGAAGGATCTGCCCAACGCGATCGCGCTCAACTCGATCCAGTTCAACCTGGCGCGGGTGATCGGGCCGCTGCTCGCCGGCGCGACGCTGGCGGCATGGGGCAGCGCCGTCTGCTTCGGCCTGAACGGGCTGTCGTTTCTGGTGGTGATTTTCGCGCTGCTCGGCCTCGCGCACGCGCACGTCAAGCCCGCCGGGCAGAAGCCGCTGCTCGACGAGCTGCGCGGCGGCCTGCGCTACGCCAGAGGGGAGCCGGCGATCGTGGCGCTCACCGCGCTCGGCGGCCTGACGACGTTTCTCGGCCTGCCGCTGCTGACGTTCCTGCCGGTGTTCGCGAAGGATGTGTTCGGCGGCGACATCAACCGCTTCAGCCACATGATGGCGTATTCAGGCGCCGGCGCGGTCTGCGGCGCCCTGGTGACGGCGTGGCTCGGACGCTTCCGTCACATGGGCTGGACGCTGCTGACGATTCTCGCGCTGTTCGGCGCGCTGGTCACCGCGTTCGCGCTGTCGCGGGTGCCGTGGCTGAGCAACCTGCTGCTCTTCCTCACCGGCGCCACGCTGCTGATGACGTTCTCGATGACGGCGTCGCTGGTGCAGCTGATCGTCCCTGACCATCTGCGCGGCCGCGTGATGAGCATCTACATGGTGGCGTTCCGCGGCGGGATGCCGCTTGGCAGCCTCGCCGCGGGCTACGCCGCGAGCTGGACCTCGGCGCCGGCGGTGCTCGCCGTCAACGGGGTGCTCATTGTCGGCGTCGCGCTCTACTTCCTGGTCCGCAGCCACGGCGTGCGGGAGCTGTGATCGAGGACCGAGGAACGAGGAGCGAGGATCGAGGAGCGAGCGCACTATAATCGTTCGTCGTGTTCCTGCTGCTCTCCGCGGTCGCGCTCGGGTTTCTCCACGGCCTTGGCGGCGATCATTTGATGGCGATCGCGGCGCTGTCGGTCGACGGCCGCACCGGCGATCGATCGGCCGCGGCGCGCCGCGCGTCCGCGCTCGGCATCGCCGCGCGGTTCGCCGCCGGCCACGCGCTCCTCCTGGGGCTCGGCGCCGGCGTCATCGTCCTGGCCGGCTGGTCGATTCCGCCGCACGTGGAGCGCGGCGGCGAAATGCTGGGCGGCGGCCTCCTGATTGCGATGGGGCTGCTGACGCTGCAGCACCTGTGGCGGCGCAAAGCCGGCGCGGATCCGCCGCACGCGGCGCATCCCGGGCACGCCGCACACCCCTCGCACGTGCCGGCGCTGATTGGCGCGGCGTTCGCGATCAGCAGCCTGCGCGCGCTGGCGATGCTGACGCCGTTCGGCGACAACCTGGCTGCCGCGCCGCTGTCGCAGCTGCTCGCGATGATCGCCGTCTTCGCGATCGGCATCCTGGCGTCGATGCTGCTGTTCGGGGTGGCGCTGGCGGGACTGCTCTCCACGCGCGCGCTCCAGCGCGTGGGCCACGCCGCCGGCGCGCTCGTCGGGGTGTCGTCGATCGTGCTCGGCGTCGCGTGGCTCGCGATGGCGTAGGCGGAGGCGCCTGCCGCTGTCCGCTCTCCGCGCGCTTACCGCGGCTCGGAGTTCGGGATCGGCCAGCTGAGTGCGATCGTCGCCGGTTTGTAGCAGATCGCATCGTCGCACGCCTGATACCGAAGCGAGCCCCTGATGACCGGGGCGCGATCCGGGACGGCCCGCGGCGTGACTTCCTGTGTGATGCGGAACGGTGTGCTGTAGACGAGTTGCGTTTCGTTGAGCGCCGGCATGAACAGCTTTTCGCCGGCGGGGTACTTCGGCTTTCCTGACGCGGTCACCGGTGCGTCCGCATCCAGCTTCAATTCGATGGCGATGTAGCCAGGCTGCCCTGGCGCGTAGACGCGCATCTTGTCGCGCGGCGTGACGTCGACGTGGAGGAGCAGCTTTCCCGACCCCATCGGTCCGGCTGACGTCCTCACCGTCACGTGTTTCGTCTCGATCGGCTTCGGCGCCAGCGTCGCCTGAGCGGCGACCCACGCCACGAAGAGCCACGCGGCCATGGGACATTGTAGGTCGCGGTAACCGGTAACCGGCAACTGGTTACCGGTTACCGGTTACCGGTCACTGATCAGAACGTGTACTTGAACCCGAGGCGCAGCTGGCGGCGGCCCTGGAAGCTCGAGGGCTTGCCGTAGAGCGAGTTGTCGCGCATCCGGCTGCCCGCGGTCCGCATGGCCGCGGCGAGGAACGCCGGATCGTAGCCCGTGTTCAGCAGGTAGTTGTCACGCGCCGAGAGCACCCCCGGCGTCGTCGTGGACGACGCGATGGACGAGGGGACGCTCATCGAGTCGCGGTACGGCGACGTGTTCTGGTTCAGCACGGCAGCCTGATCGAACAGGTTGTCGATGTTCAGGTTGACCGCGACGCGGTGGCCGCGCATCAACCGGAAATCGTGCTGCAGGAACAGGTCGATCTGCGAGTTCCACGGCAGCCGCCCGAGGTCGCCGCGGCCGTTGACGAAGGTCGGGTTGTAGCCGAGCAGGTTGACCGCGGTGGACAGCGGACCGCCCGACGCGAGATAGCCCAGCATGCCGACATTGGTGCCCCACGGCAGATCGTAGGTCGCCTGCAGCTTGAAATAGTGCGGGCGATCGGTCGGCAGCAGGCCGTAGACCGGCGTGCCGGTCTTGTCGAACAGCAGGTACATGCCGTCGAAGTAGCGCTCGACGTTCGGGCTGGTGCGGCCGTTCTCGTCCGAACTGGCCAGACCGCCGTAGTTGCCGAACAGCCGGCTCCAGGTGTAGCTGCCGATCATCGACCAGCGGTTGGCGAGGCGGCGCGTGAGACGGAACTCGACGCCGTCGTAGTCGCGCTGCGCGGCCGGGAGCACCGGCGCGGGCTTGGGCAGGATCTGCTCCGCCACGCCTTCGCCGGGATTGGCGATGAAGAAGACCTCGCCGACGCCGGGCACGAGGATGCCGACGTCCTCGATCGTGCGATCGAGCCACTTGTGCACGTAGCGCACGCCGACCGACATCGTCCGGTTCAGCTCGTGATCGAGGCCCAGCGTGATCTCGCCGGTGCGCACCGGCTTGATGTCCGGATCGATCGTGTTCTGCTCGCGGCCGAAGTAGGCGGCCAGCTTCGGATCCGGTTCGTTGGCCGGGTGACGGCGATCGTTCTGCTCGATGTAGGTGCCGGGGCAGCCGGTCGGTCCCTCCTGGCAGTTGATGCCGGTCCAGTCGAGCGTGTCGAGGGTCCAGAAGTACTGGATCCAGTGCTCCGCGCCGAACGAGCCGCGCGGCATCTCGAGCTTGGTCACGTCGAAGTAGCGGCCGTAGCTGCCGTATGCCTTCCAGCGGCTGTCGCCCTTGATGTCGTAGGCGAAGCCGACGCGCGGCGCGAGCTTCTCGGCGAACCCGAACGAGATGCCGGGGAACTCATTGCGGAACGAGGGCGTGTTCTCGTTCTCGGTGCGGAGACCGGCGTTGATGGTGAGGTTGCGGCGCACCGTCCAGCTGTCCTGCACCCAGAAGCCCCAGTTGTTCGAGTTGACCTCGCCGTTGGTCACGACGCCGCGGCTCACCTGGTAGTAGCCGTAGGGACCGCGCACCGTGCGGCCGTCCAGCGCGGCGTAGGCCTGGTTCCAGAACAAGGTGATCGTCGGCTGCTGCGCCCCCGAGTTGACTCGGTTCTGGAGCCGCTCGACGCGCGCGCCGAGCTTGAACTGGTGCTCGCCGCCCCAGCCGCTCTTGAACCACGTCAGGTTGGTGTTCACGTGGGTGCGCGCGTAGAGATCCTGCACGGTCCGTGAGGTCGACTTGTTGTCGCTGAAGCCCTGGATGCGGCGCAGCGACTCGGGCGTCTCCGGGAACGGACAGGTGCCGCCCAGCGGATCGCAGTTGGTGCCGTTGAACGAGTGGATGATCTGGTCGCCGGCAAACGCTTCAGGACTCCAGGTGTCGGTCGCCCAATAGCCGGAATTGACGTTGAGGAGCAGCCTCGAGGTCATCGTCCAGTTGAAGTCGCCGACGTAGAGATCGTTGCGGCTGTTGCTGCCGGTCCGCTCCCACCGATCCTTGAACCGTTCCTCGGTCGCGTCCCAGGTCGCGGTATTGAAGCCGTTCGTCGGCGTGCCGTCGGCGAAGAACGAGCCGTCCGGCTGAACGTTCAAGTTCGTGAACGTGCCGCGGTTCGCCGAGCGCGTCAACGCCGTGCTGAAACGCAGGCGCGTGTTGTTGGTGGGCTGCGTCGAGATGTTGCCGTTGTAGTACTTCGAGTCGCTCCACGTGGACAGCGTCTTCGTGACATACGGCGCCGGCGAGTTACGGAACGTCGTCCTCCGTTCGGTATCCGTGCGGTCGTAGCTGATGCCGCCGTAGAACCAGGCACGATTCTGGAAAATCGGACCGCCGAGATCCCCGATCGGGTTCCAGTTCGTGAACGGCGCATCAGGCGTGGCGACGAACTCCGGCGTGCCGCTGCAGGTGTTGGCCGTGCAGTCGGTGAACGGGTTGATGCGCCAGCCCTTGCGCGGCGCCGACTGCATCTTCTCATTGCGATAGTACGCGCCGCCGCTGCCGCGGAAGCTGTTGCTGCCGCTCTTCGAGATGGCATTGACGACGCCGCCGGTCGAGCCGCCGTACTCCGCGGCGTACCCCGAGGACTTCACCTGGACTTCGGCGAGGAAGTCGGTGAACACGGTCTTGCCGGAGACGCCGGTCCGCAGGTTCGTCGTATCCATGCCGTCCACGACGAAGCGGTTCTCGGAGCCGCTGGACCCGTCGATCTGGTTCCCGCCGTTGCGGCTTTCGTCGTTGGTGCCGGGGGCGGTGTTGAGGATGGTGGTGAAGTTGCGGCCGCGCGGGATCCGTTCCATCAGATCCTGCGTGATGCTCGCCGTGGCGGCGTTCTGCTTGACGTCGATGATCGGGCTCTCGCCCGTGACCTGCACCGATTCGCTGACGCTTGCCAGCGCCAGCTGCAGATCGATCTTCAGCGCCTGGCCGAGCAGCAGGTCGACGTCACTCAGCTTCTTGGTCGCGAAGCCGGACAGACTCGCGGTGAGTTCGTAGCGTCCCGGCGGCAGCGCCGGAAAGCGGTAGATGCCGCGCTCGTCCGACGTCGTCGTGCTCACGCCGACCACCGATGGACTGCGCGCTTCGATGGTGACACCGGGCAACACGGCTCCCGAGGTGTCCGCGACGACCCCCTGGATCGACGCCGACTGCTCCTGCGCGTAGGCGCCTGTCGTCGCCGACAGGCATAGCGCAAGAACGCCTATTAACCAGGCGTAATGTTTCATCCGTCCCTCCTCCACAGAGAAATGCACAAGCCTCTTTTTTTGATAAGAGTGACGGGATTCTATGCTTGTTGAGCTGCGGGATCAAAGCCCTATGTGACGGGGCGAAGACGCTTCTGAGGGTGACGAAATTGGGAGGATTCGAGGGGCGAGGGGCGAGGTTCGAGGTTCGAGGAGCGAGGTTCGAGGAGCGAGGTTCGAGGACCGGGAATCCCCGATCCCCGATCCCCGATCCCCGATCCCCGATCCCTGATCTCTGATCCCTGATCCCTGATCCCTGATCCCCGATTCCCGATCCCCGATCCCTGGTTCCCGGCTACTTCCGGCGGGTGATCTGATCCCAGATCGCCGCGCTGCCGCCGCCGATCAGGGCGCCGATGCCGGCTCCCTTCTTGCCGCCGATAGCCGCGCCGACGCCGGCGCCCACGCCCGCGGACGACCCGATGATGATCGCGCTCTTCTTGACCGAGCGCGTCGGGCGCGACACCCGCTCGACCCGCTGCGTCACGACGCGCCGCGGGGCGACCTCACGCGTCACGACCGTCTGCTGCGGGTACGCGGTCCGCACGAGCTGCGTGTTGTCGAGCGGCGCGACCGGCGCATACGCGACCTGCTGGTACGCGGGCGCCATCGCGCCGACGGTGCCGGCCGTCCCTGCGGGTGCGAAAGCGGACGGCACGACCGACTCGCACTGCACCTGTGACTGGAACGCGCCGTTCACCGGAACCTGCCGGACGACGGCGCGCTGGTTCGGCTCGCAGCTCACCGACATGGGCGGCGCAGCCGCCGAAACCCCGGCCATCTGCGCGGCGCTGACCCCGTCACGAGAGCATCCGACGAGGAGCGCTCCCAGCCCGACCACCGCGGCCGCCGCCGCGCCCTTCTGACGAATGTTCTGCAGTGTCATAATCCCCTCCGTTGTCCCTCCTTTCATCAACCTCGATGCCACCGTGGACCCGCGTTTTCCGGCCTGTTTTCGTGCCTTTGGGCACTCAGCTGAACCGCGACTGTCCTCCGGGTGGGTCACCGGTGCACCGCGAGGAGAACAGCCGCGCATGAGCCGGATCCTGGTCGTCGAGGACGAAAGGGACATCGCCGAGTTGATCGCGCTGTATCTCACCCGCGCGGGACACACGGTCGACACGCTCTTTTCCGGGTCGACGGCGCTGGCCTCGGCGAAAACAGCCCTGCCGGATCTGATCGTGCTCGATCTCATGCTGCCGGGCATGGACGGCCTGCTCGTGTGTCAGGCGCTGCGCGCCGATCCGGTCACCGCGGCGGTGCCGATCATCATGTTGACGGCGCGCGGCGAGGAGTCGGAGCGGATCGCCGGACTGGAGCTGGGCGCCGACGACTACGTGACCAAGCCGTTCAGCCCGCGCGAGCTGACGGCGCGCGTCGCGGCGCTGCTCCGCCGCGTGCAGCGCGCCGCCGCGCCCGCCGCCGGCGGACTCGTGTTCGGACCGATCGCGATCGACCTCGACCGGCACACGGTGCAGGTCGACGGCGTGGAGGTGAAGCTCACCGCAAAGGAGTTCCTCCTGCTGCAATACCTGATCGAGCACCGCGGCCGCGTCCTCTCGCGCGACGTGCTGCTGACCGACGTCTGGGGGTACCAGTACACCGGCGGCACGCGAACGGTGGACGTGCACATCCGGCGGCTGCGCGAGAAGCTGCCGTATCTGGCCGACGCGATCGTCACCGTCAAGCAGTTCGGCTACAGGCTCGACGACCGGTGACCTTCCGCGCCAAGCTGTTCTTCACCGCATTGGCCGCCGCGGCGCTGGCGGTGCTGGTCGCGACGGCGCTCGTCTCGTGGTCGGTGCGGCGCAGCCTGGAACACCGGATCGCCGGCGAGCTGGCGATCCAGGCGCGGATGGCGGCGGAGATGCTGGCGCACCACGCCGCCGCGACCGACATCGAGCTGGACGGCGAGGCCGATGCGCTCAGCCGCATCCTCGACGCGCGGGTGACGTTCATCGCCGGCGACGGCCGCGTCATCGGCGATTCGGACCTGACCGCGGAACAGCTGCGATCGGTCGAGAACCATGCCGAACGCCCCGAGATCGTGACGGCGCGGGATCGGGGCCTCGGCACGGCGCAGCGGCACAGCACCACGATCGGCACCGACATGATGTACGTCGCCATCCCGGTGCGGAACCCGGGCATGCCGGCGCTCGCGTTCGTGCGCCTGGCGCTTCCGCTGACCGGCGTCGATCGCCAGCTCTCGTCGCTGCGCTCGCTCGCCGCGCTCGGCTTCGGCGTCGGCATCATCGCCGCGATCCTGCTCACGTGGGTGTTCTCGGCGCCGCTGGCCCGGCGCATCCGATCGATCGAGGAGCGCGCGACACGGTACGCGGCGGGCAACTTCGCCCCGACCGTCCCAGACTATGCCCACGACGAGATCGGCGCCGTCGCGCGCATGCTCGATTCCCTGACGCGCGATCTCGCCGGGCGGCTGGCCGGCCTCGAGGCCGATCGCGCGCGGATGGCGGCGATTCTCTCCGGGATGGTCGAAGGGGTCCTCGTCGTCAACGAGCACGGGCGGCTGCAGCTCGCCAACGATGCCGCCAGACGGATGCTGCAGATCGACGCCGCCGCGGAAGGCCGGCAGTACCCGGAAATCGTGCGCCACCCGGCGGTCGCGCAGCAGATCGCCGCCGCGCTTGGCGGCCGTCCCGCCGACAGCGTCGAGCTGACGGGGCTGCGCGACGCCAACATGATCCTCATGGCGCGCACCGCGCCGGTCGACATCTCCCCCGGCCGCGGCGCCGTCGTCGTGCTGCACGACATCACCGACCTGCGGCGCGCCGATCAGATCCGCCGCGACTTCGTCGCCAACGTCTCGCACGAGCTGCGTACGCCGCTCACCGCGATCCGCGGCTACGTCGAAGCGCTCGCCGACTCGACGCCGGAAGAATCGCGACGGTTTCTGGAGATCGTCGCGCGCCACACCATGCGCATGGAACGGCTGGTCCGCGACCTGCTGCGCCTGGCGCGGCTCGACGCGGGACAGGAAGGACTCGAACGTGTCCTCTGTTCTGTGGACAGCCTGTTCAACGCCGTCCAGACCGATGTCGCCGAACTGCTCGCGGCGAAGCGGGTGACGGTCGCGCGGCGCATCGCCGGCGACGCGTCCACTGTGGCGGGGGATCCGGCCAAGCTCCAGGACGCGCTGCGCAACCTGCTCGAGAACGCCGCGAATCATTCACCGGAAGGCGGGCGGATCGTGCTGGAAAGCCGGCGCGAGCAATCCCGCATGCTGATCAGCGTGTCGGACGAGGGGCCGGGGATGCCTCCGGCGGACCTGCAGCGCGTCTTCGAACGTTTCTACCGCGTCGACAAGTCGCGCACCCGCGGCGGCAAGGATCCGGGAGGCACCGGGCTGGGCCTGTCGATCGTGCGGCATCTCGTCGAGCTGCACGGCGGCCGCGTGTACGCCGCGAATCGCCGCGACCATGGCGCGGTGTTCACGATCGACCTGCCGGGGTGAGCGGGCGCGCGCTCAGGGGGCGATGGTGAACGCCACGACGTAGTAGGTCAGCGCGGCGATGAACGCCGACATCGGGATCGTCAGCACCCAGGCCCAGACGATCCGGCCGGCGACCCCCCACCGGACGGCGGACAGGCGGCGGATCGATCCGACGCCGATGATCGCGCCGGTGATCGTGTGCGTCGTGCTGACCGGCACGCCGAGGTGGGTGGCGGTGAACAGCGAGATCGCGCCGGCGGTTTCCGCGGCGAAGCCGCCCACCGGCTGCAGCTTGGTGATCTTCGATCCCATCGTGTGAATGATGCGCCAGCCGCCCGAGAGCGTGCCGAGCGCGATGGCCGCGTGCGCCGAGAGGACGACCCACACGTCGATGCGGAACGCCGGGATGTAGCCGCCGGCGAACAGCACGCCGGCGATGATGCCCATCGTCTTCTGGGCGTCGTTGCCGCCGTGGCCGAGGCTGTAGGCCGCGGCCGACAGCAGCTGCAGCCGGCGGAACCAGTGATCGACGCGCCCCGGCGAGGTCCGGTGGAAGATCCACAGGATCAGCACCATCAGCAGGAACCCGAGCGCCATCCCGATCATCGGCGCGAGCACGATGAACAGCAGCGTCTTGGTCCAGCCGCCGGGCAGGATCGCGGCGATCCCCGCCTTCGCCACCGCCGCCCCGGCGTAGCCGCCGATCAGCGCGTGCGACGAGCTGGTCGGCAGCCCGTAATACCAGGTGATCAGATCCCAGATGATCGCCCCCATCAGCCCGGCAAAGATCACCGAGAAGGTGACGATCCGCAGGTCGACGAGTCCCGAGCCGACGGTCTTCGCCACCGCGGTGCCGAAGGTGAACGCGGCGACGAAGTTGAAGAACGCCGCCCAGATCACCGCCTTGCCGGGGCTGAGCACCCGCGTCGACACGACGGTGGCGATGGAGTTCGCCGCGTCGTGGAAGCCGTTGATGTAGTCGAACGCGAGCGCGACGAAGATCAGCGCGATGACAGCGAGGAGATTCGAATCCATCCGCTCAGGCGTGCTTCACGACGACGCCTTCGAGGACGTTGGCCACGTCTTCGCAGCGGTCGGTGGCCTGTTCGAGGAAGTCCAGAATCTCCTTCCACTTGATGACGGCGATGGCGTCCTTCTCGTCCTTGAAGAGCGCCTGGACCGCGGCCTGGTGGGCGCGGTCCGCTTCGTTCTCGAGGCGGTTGATCTCGACGGCGCACTCGGCGACGCCGCGCCGCTTCTCCAGCGCGCGCATGGCGCAGACCACCTGCTCGGCCGAGTCGCGGACCAGCCGCGCCAGCTCGCGCGCGCCGAGCCGGACGTGGTCGATGTGATACAGCCGCAGGATCGTCGCCGACGCGTCGATCGCGTCCATCACGTCGTCCAGCGATCGGGCGAGGGTGTGAATGTCTTCGCGATCGAGCGGGGTGACGAACGTCCGGTTGAGGCGCTGGATGATCTCGTGCGTCAGGAAATCGCACTTGTGCTCGATCTCCTTGATCTCGTCGGCCTTGTCCCAGATGGGTCTCTCGGGGGCGAGCATCTCGTCGAGGAGGCCGGCCCCCACGCGGATCTGCTCGGCCATCGCCGTGAAGTCGTCGTAGAAGCGCTCTTCCTTCGGTATCAGCCTGAATGCCACCCGCACCCCCTCCGATCCCGGGGATCCTATCAGATCGGTCATTGCCTTGCCTTCAGCGCCGCGTCATTTAACGCGCGTGAAACATCGCGGTCATTCGGGCGAAATGCGCCGCCGCTAACGTCTGGAGAACATGTTCCTCAGCCATCGCACCCGCTCCCGTCTTCGCGTCGCGGCGCTCGCCGCGTGCGTGACCGCCGCTGCCGCGCCCGGGTCGGCGCAGGTCACACCCGCCGCCGGCTACACGCCGCCCGATGACACGCCGTCGATCCGCGTCGGCGCGACGATCTTCGCCGACTACACGATCCAGCAGCAGCCGCAGATCACGGACGCCGACGGCAACCGAGTCACGCTGAACCAGTTCCAGATCGGCCGCAGCTATCTCAACGTCACCGGCAGCATCTCGCACCGCATCGCCTTCCGCCTCACGCCCGACATCGCCCGCGAGACCGGCGCCGGCAGCTCGCTGAACGGCAGCTACACCTTCCGCCTGAAGTACGCCTACGCGCAGTGGAACCTCGACGACTACATGACCCGCGGCTCGTTCGCGCGCTTCGGGATGCAGCAGAACCCCTACTTCGACTTCTTCGAGTCGGTCTACCGCTACCGCTTCCAGGGCACGATCTTCACGGAGCGCGAAGGCTACCAGTCGTCCGCGGATGTGGGCGCGGCGTTCCGCTACAGCCTGCCGGGGAGCTACGGCGACGTCCAGACCGGCTTCTTCAACGGCGAGAACTACAACCGCGCCGAGGTCAACGATCAGAAGGCGTTCATGATCCGCGGCACGGTCCGGCCGCTGCCGAGGCATGCACTGCTCCGCGGACTGCGGTTCACGGGCTTCCTCAACAAGGACGCCTACGTCAGGAACGCGGACCGCACCCGCGCGCTGGTCGCCGCCAGCTACGAGCATCCGTCCGTCAGCGGCGCGTTCGAGTACCAGACCACCACGGACCAGCCCTCGACGACGCGCACCGCCGTCAAAGGGCGCGGCTGGTCGGTCTTCGTCAATCCCAGGCACCCGAGCGGGTGGGAAGGGCTGCTCCGCTTCGATCACAACGTGCCGGACACCACGCTCGACCGCCAGGTGCGCGAGCGCACCATCGCCGGCGTCGCCTACTGGTTTCCGCACCAGGGAAGCGTGGCGACGGCGCTGATGCTCGATGTCGACAACGCCACGTTCGACGGGTTCTCGACGGCGCAGCCGACGCAGCGCCGTTTCGCACTACACGCGTACGTCGGTTTCTAACCCAACGGAGGATACGTGAAGCAGTTCCTGTATGCCGCGGCCGCCGCCGTGACCCTCGCGGGCGCGACGCTCGCCGCGCAGACGATCACCATCAACGGAGCGGGGGCGACGTTCCCGGCGCCGATTTATCAGAAGTGGTTCGCCGAGTACAACCGGCAGCACGGCAACGTCCGGATCAATTATCAGCCGCTCGGATCCGGCGCCGGCATCCGCCAGATCACCGAGCGGACGGTATTCTTCGGCGCGACGGATGGACCGATGACCAACGAACAGCTGCAGGCGGCGGCCGGCAGGATCCTGCACCTGCCGACCGTGCTCGGCGCCGTCGTTCCGATCTACAACCTGCCGGGGGTGAGCCAGGAGCTGAAGTTCAGCGGGCCGGTGCTCGCCAACATCTTCCTGGGGAAGATCACGAAGTGGAACGATCCGGCGCTGACGGCGCTCAATCAGGGCGTCAAGCTGCCCGACACCGACATCGTCGTCGCGCACCGTTCCGACGGCTCGGGCACGACCTACATCTGGCTGGACTTCCTGGCGAAGGTGTCCCCGGACTTCAAGAAGACCGTCGGCGTCGGCACGTCGGCGAAATGGCCGGTCGGCGTGGCGGCGGCGAAGAACGACGGCGTCGCGGCGATCGTCAAGCAGACGCCGGGCGCGCTGGGCTACGTCGAGCTGATCTACGCGCTCCAGACCAGGACGCCCTACGGATCGGTGCAGAACATGAACGGCAAGTTCGTCAAGGCGTCGATCGACGCGGTGACCGCGGCGGCAGCCGCCGCGGCCAAGCAGATGCCGGCGGACTATCGCGTGTCGATTACCAACGCGCCCGGCGACGCCGTCTATCCGATCTCGTCGTTCACCTGGCTGCTGCTCTATCAGGATCCCAGGGACAAGGCGCAGTCGAAGGCGATGGTCGAGTTCATGAAATGGGCGCTCACCGCCGGGCAGAAGTTCGCCGGCGAGATGGGCTACGCGCCGCTGCCCCGGAACGTGGTGGACATGGAGATGAAGACGCTCGCCACCATCAAGGTCCAGTAGATGGCCTTCCGCATCGGAACGGCGCTTGCCGGCGCCGTCCTGATCGCCGTCGTCGCCGGGATCGCGTACGTGCTCGTCACCGACGCCTGGCTCGCGATCGCGAAGTTCGGCTGGCAGTTCTGGCAGACCGACGTCTGGGATCCGATTGCCGGTGAGTTCGGCGCGCGGCCGTTCATCTGGGGAACGCTGTATTCGTCGGCCGTGGCGCTGATCATCGCCGCGCCGATCGCGCTGGGCATCGCGATCTTCATCTCCGAGCTCTGCCCGGCGTGGCTGCAGCGGCCGCTGGTGTTTCTCACCGAGCTGCTCGCCGCCATTCCCTCGATCGTCTACGGCCTGTGGGGCATCTTCGTGCTCGTGCCGTTCGTGCGGCAGCTCGAGGCGGGCACACCGGCGTGGATGAAATCGCTGCCGCTGTTCAGCGGCCCGCCGCTGGGCCTGGGGATGCTGTCGGCGGCGCTGCTGCTCGCCATCATGGTCGTCCCCTTCAGCTCCTCGGTGGCGCGGGAGGTCCTGCGCGCCGTCCCGCAGTCGCAGCGCGAAGGCGCGTATGCGCTGGGCGCGACGCGCTGGGAAGCGATCCGCATGGCGCTCTTCTACGCGCGCACCGGCATCATCGGCGCGATCATGCTCGGCTTCGGCCGGGCGCTCGGCGAGACGATGGCGGTGACCATGGTGATCGGGAACACGCCGCAGGTGTCGCTGTCGCTCTACGCGCCGCAGTACACGATGGCGGCGGTGATCGCCAACGAGTTCGCCGAGGCCGCCGAGCAGCTGCACCTGCACGCGCTGGTGGAGATCGGGCTGGTCCTGTTCGTCATCACCCTCGTGGTGAACGTCATGTCGCGCGCCCTCATCTGGTCGCTGGGCCGGCAGTCGCGTCCGCGGGGCGTGCGCCCGGTCCTCGAGCCGGCCCGCCAGGCGCCGTGATGCGCACGTATTACCGCAAGGCGCTGTCGCAGGCGATCGTGATGCTGTGCGTCGCCGCCGTGCTGCTGGCGCTGGTGCCGCTCGCGCTCATCCTGTTCTACGTCGTGAAGCAGGGCCTCGCGGCGATCAGCTGGGGGTTCTTCACCAGGATGCCGGCGCCCATCGGCGAACCGCCGGGCGGGATGGCGAACGCCATCGCCGGCTCGCTGCTCGTCACCGGCCTGGGGGCCGTGTTCGCGATTCCGATCGGGATCACGGCCGGCGTCTACGCATCCGAATTCCGCGGCAGCCGCTTCTCGAGCGCGATCCGCTTTGCCGCCGACACCTTGAACGGCGTGCCGTCGATCGTGATCGGCGTGTTCGCCTACGGCGTGGCGGTGCTGCCGTTCCACCACTTCTCTGCCGCCGCCGGCGGCTTCGCGCTCGGCGTGATGATGCTGCCGCTCGTCATGCGGACGACCGAGGAACTCCTGCTGCTGGTGCCCTCCACGCTGCGCGAAGGGGCGCTGGCGCTCGGCGCGACGCGGGCGCGCGCCGTCTTCACCGTGGTGCTGCCGGCAGCGCTGCCCGGCATCATCACCGGCGTGCTGCTCGCGCTGGCGCGGGTGGCGGGTGAGACGGCGCCGCTGCTGTTCACGTCGCTGAACAACGGGTTCTTCTCCACCGATCCGCGCCAGCCGATCTCCACGCTGACCGTGCAGGTCTATACCTACGCCACGTCTCCCTATCCTGAATGGCACGAGCAGGCGTGGGCCGGCGCGCTGGTGCTGGTCGCGATGGTGCTGGCGACCTCGGTCGTCGCCCGGGTCGCGACGGCGCGTCTGGAGCGCATGCAGCGAGGGACGTGACTGTGACCGTAACCCGCAATTAACCGCCGCGTCACACGCCCGACACCGGCATTCGATAGGTTCGCTGACGTGGCCATACCGCCCCGCATCCTCGTGGTGGAAGACGAACAGGACATCGCCGGCCTGATCAAGCACACGCTCGAGCGGGCCGGCGACGGCTCGGTGGAGATCGTCGGCCGCGGCGACGACGCCATCCGCGCGATCGCCAGCCGCCGGCCCGATCTCGTCATCCTGGATCTCAACCTGCCGGTGCTGAGCGGCGACGAGGTCTGCCGCATGCTCCGCCAGCGGCCCGAGACGACGCAGCTGCCGATCATCATGCTGACGGCGCGGACGTCCGAGTCGCAGCGCGTGGCGGGGCTGGATCTCGGCGCCGACGACTACGTCACCAAGCCGTTCAGCCTGCGCGAGCTTGGGGCGCGGGTGCGCGCCGTGCTGCGCCGCCGGGCCGGCAGCGGCGAACGGCCGAGACCGGCGACCTACCGCGGCCGGCACCTCGAGGCGGACTTCGACGCGGTCGCGATCAGCGTCGACGGCCAGGCGGTGCGGCTGACGCGGCGCGAGTTCGAGCTGCTCCGATTTCTCGTCGAGAACCGCACCCGCGTGCTCTCGCGGGAGCGCCTGCTCGAGCGGGTGTGGGGCTACGAGCGCTTCATCGAAACGCGCTCGGTCGACGTCCACGTGGGCCGGCTGCGCGCCAAGCTCGGGGCCGCCGGCACCCAGATCGAGACGGTCATCGGCCTCGGCTACCGCTTCAACGAGTAGCGGCTCCGGGGCTCATCGCGAGACCGGCGGCCGCTCGCTGACCTTGCTGATGCCCGCACCGGCGTTCGGAGGCGGCTCAGCGGCGCGCGACGCCGTAGACCCGCGCGGCGACGTCGGGAAAGTCGGTGAACAGGCCGTCCACGCCCGCGGCGCGAAACTGGCGGAACTCCTCGTCCGCGTTGCCGTTGTACCCGGCGGGCAGGAACTGCGTGTCGACGCGCAGCGTGTAGGCGTGCACCAGCAGGCCGAGCGCGTGCGCGCGGGCGACGAGATCCGTCGGCGGACCGACGCTGCCATCCGCCTTCACCGGAATGATCAGCCGCTTCTCCGGTCCGATGCCGTCCGCATAGCCGGCGATGTCCTTCAGACGATCCCCCTCGACGACCGCCGCCGTCGCGGCGAGCTGAATCAGGCGGACCTTCGTCTTCTGCCGCAAGGCGCGCAGGTTCCCGGTCTCGAACGACTGGATGAACACCGGCGCCTCGCGCGCGTTCCAGCCGTGCGCATCCAGCGTGCGGAGCAGCGGTTCTTCGAGGGGCAGTCCGAGGCCGCGGAAGTACGAGGGATGCTTGGTCTCGGGATAAATGCCGATCGGCCGGCCCAGCTCCTTGGCCAGCTGCTTCGCCAGCGCGATCACTTCCTCGAGCGTCGGCACCTCGAACCGGCCGTCGTAGTCGTGCGATCGGAACGCCAGCCGCTCGCGCGCGCGCAGCGTCTTGATCTCCGCCAGCGTGAAGTCCTCGGAGAACCAGCCCTCGATCGACTGCCCGTCGATGGTCCTGGTGCGGCGCCGATCCGGGAACTTCGAGGCGACGTCGGTGGTCGCGCCGATCTCGTTCTCGTGGCGGGCGATCAGCACGCCGTCCCTGGTGGAGACGAGATCCGGCTCGATGTAATCGGCGCCCATTTCCGCCGCGAGGCGGTACGACGCGAGCGTGTGCTCGGGACGATGGCCGCTGGCGCCGCGGTGGCCGATGATCAGGGGGCGCTCGGCTGCCGCCGAAGCGGCGAGCATCAGCAGCAGCGCGACTGAGATCCGGGTCATCCGCGGCCTACCACAGGAACTTGAACCCGAGCTGGAGCTGCCGCGCGTCGTGGGTGCCGGTGATCGTGCCGAAGGCGCCCGAACTCCGCACGCCGTTGGGAGCGCGGAAGTTCGTCTTGTTCAGCAGATTGAACGCCTCGAAGCGGAACTCGAAGCGCGCCGGCCCGCCGAGCGCGAACCGCTTCGAGAGCGCGGTGTCGAGCTGCCAGAACCGCGGCCCCGCCACCGTATTGCGCCCGGCGTTGCCGAACGGCTGGCTCGGATCCCCCGGCACGCTGACACAGTCGCGGTTGAACCAGTTGGTGATCGTCTGCGCGCTTCCCTGCGCGTAGGGATCGCAGGTCACGTTGGCGCGGTAGTTGTTCGCGCCGCGGAAGTCCTGGGTGATGCCGGACACCAGGAAGGTCGCGCCGGGCGCATAGGTCAGGGTCACCCGCTCGCCGGCATTGATCCGGTTGACGCCGGCGATCTGCCATCCGCCAATCACCGCGTCCATCCAGCTCGACACGCCGGCGCCCCAGCGCTGCCCCCGGCCGAACGGCAGCGTCCACACGAAGCTGGTCGTGCTGTTGTACGGCTGGTGGTACTCCGACAGGCCGAAGTCGGCGTCCAGGTTGCGGAAGTCCTGCGGCGCCGGGAAGTTCCCGTTGGAGTTCTCGAGCGACTGCGCGCCGTTGTCCTTCGTTTCCGAGAGCGTCAGCGAGCTGAGGACCGTGACGTCGCGGCTCAGGCGCCATTCGAACTTCGTCTGGAACGCCTTGTAGCGCGACTTGCCGCCGTTGAACGCGTAGGTGATGTCGGCGAATCCTTTGATCGGACGC
>DASSPH010000009.1 GCA_035699745.1 Vicinamibacterales bacterium | reverse complement strand
ATTGATTCGATTGTCTTGAGCCCGGAGGGCGGCCAGCTCCGGATCGAGTTGCGAGGGAACCTGGCCGCGATGCTGACTGCCGCCCAACAAACAAAAAGGTTGCCGGAAACAGGCGACCTTTGCGTGCCGATGAAAGTGGTTGCGGGGGCAGGATTTGAACCTGCGACCTTTGGGTTATGAGCCCAACGAGCTACCGGGCTGCTCCACCCCGCGTCAGGAGAAAGACATTATAACAAATCCCGAGCCGATCAAGCGCTCGGATTGGACCCCGGATTGGGATGCGGCGCCGGATTCGGCATCGGGCTCGGATTCGGCTGAGGTGCCGGACCCGTCGGCGTCGGGTTGGTCGGGCCGGGTGAGGTCGAAGGCGTGTTGCTCATGGGCGCGAAGACTTCACGCCGCGTGCCACCCGCCCCGCGGCGACTCCCCCGCTCGGTCCGGACCGAGTCGGCGGCGGGCGCGCTGCTGCTGCTGCTGAGCGGTTGAGGCAGGTCAGCGCGGCAGTGAAAACGCCGGACGCGCGATCGAATCGAGGCACGCCGGATCGAGGCCGGTGAAATCGGCGCGCTCCACGAACGTCCTCACGGCGGCGTCGACGCACGCCAGACCGGCGAGCCCCGCGCGCGAGTGGCCGGCGAACGGCACCGACAGCTGACGGCTGTTCCGGAGCGTTCGCGCGATCTCGGCGCCATGCTGCGGCGGCGTGACCGGATCGAGCGCGCCGGTCAGCAGCAGGACCGGCACGTTCGAGGTGACCGGCACGCCGCGCCAGTCCGGGGCGCGGCCGCGCGGCCACTCGGCGCATGCGGCGCGCTGCTCGCGGACCCGGTAGAATCCAAGATACGTATCGCGATCGCGGTCCGCCGCGTCGCCGCTGAGAAACGGCACGTCTTCGGCGCAGGTGATCGAGAGATACAGGCCGTCGAACCCGCCCGTCCGCCGATCCCGAATCAGAAAGTCCGCGAGCGGCCGATGGTCGCCCGTGTAGGCGCGGTGCAGGACCAGCGGCACGTCGGCCGCCGACCGCGGCACATACGTCATGTAGCGGATCGCTTCGGCCGCATGGTCGCGCGTCAGAACGACGCGGCCGGCCGCGCCGCCGTCCGGATGCGCGACCTCGACGGTGGCCGGACTGTCCTGCAGCCGCCGGAACACCTCGCGGCTCTCGCGGCGGATCTCCGGGAACGCCGACGCGCACGCCGGCACCGCGAGACACTCGGTCAGCAATCCGTCGACGCTCGCCTGCGCCAGCCGTCCGAAGTCCTGCGGCATCGCGATCGACGGCGGCACCGGCCCGTCGAGGACGACGGCGCGGACGTGCCGTTCGTGGCGGCGCAGGTACTCCATCGCCAATCGGGTGCCGTACGAGAGGCCGATGAGATTCACGCGGTCGAGCCCGAGCGCGTCACGCACGGCCTCGAGATCCGCGACCGACGCCGAGGTCGTGTACTGGGAAAGATCGGCGCGCGACGCGAGCGCCTCGCGGCAGGCTCGAACCTGGTCCAGCGGGAGGAACGGCGCGAAGTAGCTCTGCGGATGTTCGGGCGGACCGTAAAAGCGGCACTCCAGCGGGTTCGATCCCCCTGTGCCGCGCTGATCGACCAGCACGATGTCCCGCGTCCGCCGCAGACCCGACGCGCCGGCGAACGAGGCCAGCGATGTCGCTGCCTGCCCCGGCCCTCCCGCGAGGAACAGCACCGAGTCCGGCGCGCTCGCCGGAACCTCCGCAGGCAACGTCATGATCCGCAACGCGATGCTGCGCCGATCCGGGTGCTCGCGGTCTTCGGGCACCCGCAGCGTGGCGCATCGCGCTCCGGCAGGAACGCCTCCGCCGCATCGCACCGTCGTCAAACTCCCCGGCGCGGAATCGCCGGAGAGACCGCTCGCGCATCCGCCCAGAACGAGCGCCGCGAGAGAGCCGCCGAGCAGCCGAATCAGACGCATTCGCGCAAGGCGGCCTTCAGGTGACGCGCACCGCGCCCGGCTGCCCGTCGGCGACGACGAACGACGCCAGCGTGAAGGCGTCCGCTTCGTCGGTGAGGATCGTCGGCACGGCGCGGACGTCCGTCGTCCAGGCGTCGTGGTCCACGGTGCAGCGCAGATAGCCGCGGAACAGGCCGTCGAAGAACTTCGTGTGAGGATTGTCGGCGAGCGCGGCGAGCACCAGAGGAATGCCGATTGGAACGAATTCCGACGTAATCGACGGCCCAACGAACTCCGTGCCGACGGTCGCGCTCGAGGGATTGGCGAAGTCGGCCTTGAGGTCGTGCACCCAGCTCGAATGGATGTCGCCGGTCAGCACGACGGGATTGCCCGGCCGCCGCGCCTGCAGAAAGTCGGTGATGCGCTGCCGGGCGGCGACGTAGCCGTCCCACTGATCCATGTTGAAGAGCTGGCCCGGGCCGGCCAGGAAATCGAACCGCGCGAACATCGTCTGCTGCGCGATGACGTTCCATCGCGCCGTCGAACGATCCAGCTGATCGAGCAGCCACGCTTCCTGCGCCTCCCCCGTCATCGTCTGCGCCGGATCGAGCTGCCCGGCGCACGGAAACTTCAGACCGCCGCCGCACGGCTGATCGCTGCGGAACTGCCGCGTGTCCAGCGCGTTCACCTGCAGGAGATCGCCGATCGCGATGCGGCGATACAAGCGGATCCAGGGACCGATCGGGAAGGAGCTGATCCTGAGCGGCATGTGCTCGTAGTAGGCGCGGTAGGCGGCGGCGCGGCGCGCGAGGAATGCCGCGACGTCGGGCTCGTCTTCCGACACCGCGCCCGCGTAGTTGTTGTCGACCTCGTGATCGTCTGGCACGGCGAAGAACGGAAACGCCGCGTGCGCCGCCTGCAGGTGCGGGTCGGTCTTGTACAGCGCGTAGCGGTTGCGATAGTCGCTCAGGCTCTGCACCTCGGGCCCGTTGTGCTGGCGCGGGCCGGGCCGCGGTCCGGACTCGTAGATGTAATCGCCAAGATGGACCACGAGATCGAGGTCTTCACGCGCCAGGTTGCGGTACGCCGAGTAGAAGCCGGTCTGCCAGTTCTGGCACGACACGACGCCGAACCGGAATCGATCGACCGGCGCGCCGCGCGCCGGCAGCGTCCTGGTCCGGCCGACGGGACTTTCCATCGCGCCGGCGATGAACTGATAGTAGTACCAGCGATCCGGAGAGAGTCCGCGGACGTCCACGTGAACCGCGTGGGCGAGCCCCGGCCACGCGATCGTCCAGCCGTAGGTGACCACTCGCGTCAACTGCGCGTCGAGCGCCACGCGCCAGTGCACCAGCACGGGCAACGGCGGCATTCCGCCGCCGTTCAGCGGATCGGGCGCGAGCCGCGTCCAGATGACGACGCTGTCCGGCGTCGGATCCCCGGACGCGACTCCGAGCGTGAACGGGTACGCCTGGGCGACGGCCGGACCGCCGGTTCCGAGCAGGCCGACTCCGCCGGCGACACCGCGGTGCAGGAACTCCCGCCGGTTCATATGCCTCCTCGTGCGTGAGCGTCCCGAGGTACTTGATCTCGCGATCGGGCGGTGGCGACTCTAGAACGCCGTCATGGCCGTGTCAAATGGATCGTATAGTCAGCGTCGTCGCACATGCGGTCGAGACATTCCTCGTGGCTGTCGCTCGTGGGGCTGCTGCTGTTGGCGTCCGGCCTGTTCCAGGCGCAGCCGAACGAGCTGCTGGTCGGCGGCGACTACGCGCGCATGCTCGACGCGCACCTCACCGCAGCGGCGAATCGTCTCCTCGACGAGCGCGCGGAGGCGATCGCCCGGCTGCGCACGCGCGACGACATCGAGGCGCGGCAGGCGACGATCCGCACGCGGCTGACGGCCCTCATCGGCGGACTGCCGGCCGCGAAGACGCCGCTCAACGCGCGCACGACCTCGCGCTTCGTGCGTGAGGGCTATCGCGTCGAGAACGTCATCTACGAGAGCCTTCCAGGGTTTCGCGTCACCGCCAATCTCTATCTGCCCACGCGCGGCATGGCGCCCTACCCCGCGATCATCGGGACCGCCGGCCACAGCACCAACGGCAAGGCGTCGGCGGTCTACCAGTCCGCATGGATCGGCTTCGCGACCCGCGGCTACGTGGTCCTCGCGTTCGACCCGCCCGGCCAGGGGGAACGGCTCGAGTACTACGATCCCGACACCGGGCGTTCGCGGGCGGGCATCGGCGTGCCCGAGCACATCATGGCCGGCACTCAGGCGATGCTCACCGGCGCCACCCTGGCGCGTTACATGGCGATCGACGGGATCCGCGCGTTCGATTACCTGCTGACCCGACCTGAGGTCGATCCGGCGCGGATCGCGGTCGCCGGCAATTCGGGAGGCGGCACACAGGCGGCCTACCTCGCCGTGCTCGACCCTCGCCTGGCCGCCGCGGTGGTCTCCTGCTACATCACCGGCTGGCGCGAGCTGTGGCCGTCGGAGGGTCCGCAGGACGCCGAGCAGGTGTTCCCCGGCTTCCTGCGGGAGGGCTTCGACTTCGGCGACTTTCTTCTCGCCTTCGCGCCGAAACCGATCCTGATGACGACGGCGGTTCGCGACTTCTTTCCCATCGACGGCGCACGGAAGACCTATCGCGAGGCCGCGACGCTCTTCGACAGGCTCGGCGCGGCGGATCGCGCGGGCTATTTCGAGTACGACGACACGCACGGCTGGTCGAAGCCGCGCCGCGAAGCGGCGTACCGGTGGCTCGACAAGCACTTCCTCAAACGCGACAGCGCGGGTGACGAGGGCCCAGTGGAACCCGAACCGGACAGCGTGCTGTACGCGACGCCGACCGGACAGCTGTCGACCTCGTCCGGCTCGGAGACCGTGCAATCGCTGAACCTGGCGGTCGCACGCCGTCTCGAGCAGTCGAGGCCGGCGGCGACTCGCGAACAGATCGCGCGCGCTCTGGAACTGCCGGTACCGCAGCGCGCACCAGCCTTCACCGACAAGGGACGCATTCGGCGCAGCGGCTACGAAATCGAGAAGCTGGAAATCGAATCGCGCGCCGGCGTCCGCGTGCCGGCGCTGAAGTTCGTGCCGGACGGGGTGAGCGGACCAGCTCCCGCGATCCTCGTCGTCAGTTCCCTGGGGAAGACACGCGAGTCGCAGGCAGGGCAGGACGTGCTGGAGTTCGTGCGCGCCGGACGGATTGTCCTGGCGGTCGATCCGCGCGGCATCGGCGAGGCCGCGCCGCCGCCGCGGACGACCGGATACGACGCCACGTACCAGCTCGCCGCACGCACGTGGCTGACCGGACAACCGCTCGCCGCGATGCAGGTGGAAGACGTGCTGCTGGCGTTCCGGCTGCTGCAGGCGGATCCGCGGGTGGATGCAGCCCGCATCTCGATCGTCGGCAAGGAAAGCGCGGGCGCGCTGGCGCTGCTGGCCGCGGCGCTCGAGCCCGCCATCCAGCAGGTGGCGATCGAACGCTCCATCACGTCCTTCATGGACATCGTCCGCGCGAAGATCCACCAGAACGTGACGCACCTGGTGGTGCCGGGCGCCTTGAAGACGTTCGACCTTCCCGACGCGTTCCGCGCGATCGCGCCGCGGCGGGTGTGGGTCGTCTCGCCGGTGCAGCCGAACGGCGCCCCCGCCGTACTCCGGGACGTCCGCCAGCGCATGGCGCGCATCGACCGCGGCGGGCACGTTACCGTCCTCGAGCGGATGCCGGGCTCCCCGGCTGCGAAGTTCTACGCGAAGTGGCTCGCTGAGTAGCGCGGCGCTGCTGCGCGCCTGGGGCGGTCCGCGTCCTAGAATGAGAGGAATGACCAGCGCATTTGCCTTCGGCCTCGACACCTTCGGCGACATCACGGCGGACGAACACGGCACACCGAACACTCACGCCCGCGTGCTGCGCGAGGTGATCGAGGAAGCAGTGCTCGCGGACGATCTCGGGCTCGACGCGTTCGGCGTCGGCGAGCACCACCGCCCCGACTTCTCGATCTCGGCGCCGGAGGTGGTGCTGGCGGCGATCGCGGCGCGGACCAGGCGCCTGCTGCTCGGCTCGGCGGTCACCGTGCTCAGCACGGACGATCCGATCCGCGTCTACGAACGCTTCTCCACCCTCGACGCGTTGTCGAGCGGACGGGCCGAGGTGATCCTCGGGCGCGGCTCGTTCACCGAGTCGTATCCGCTCTTCGGCTTCGATCTCGCGCGCTACGAGGAGCTGTTCGAGGACCGCGTGTCGCTGTTCGCCGAACTGCTCAAAGGCGGGCCGGTGACCTGGCGCGGGACGACGCGGGCGGCGGTGCAGGGGGCGACGGTGTATCCGCCGATCGAGCGCGGACCGCTGAAGACCTGGATTGGCGTCGGCGGCAGCCCCGAGTCGGTCGTGCGCGCCGCGCGCTACGGACTTCCGCTGACGCTGGCGATCATCGGCGGCAGCCCGATCCGCTTTCGACCGTTCGTGGACCTGTATCTCAAGTCGCTCGAGAAGCTCGGTCAGCCCGAGCTGCCGATCGCCGTCCACTCGCCCGGGCACGTCGCCGCCACCGACGAGCGGGCCCGCGAAGAGCTCTGGCCGCACTACGCGGCAATGATGACCCGCATCGGCGCCGAGCGCGGCTGGCCGCCGGCGTCGCGCGCGCAGTTCGACCGCGAGGCCGGGCCCGACGGCGCGCTGTGCGTCGGCTCTCCCGATACCGTGGCGGAGAAGATCACCCGCACCGTGCGGGCGCTGGGGCTGGCGCGATTCAACCTGAAATACAGCAACGGCATGCTGCCGCACGCCGCCATGATGAAGAGCATCGAGTTGATCGGCACCCGGGTCGCGCCGCGGCTGCGCGAAGCGCTGGCGCCAGCCTGATCCGCGCGGCGCCCCGACGTATCAGCGCATCCGGTCCGTCGCCGTCGCGATGGCGGCGAACAGCGCCTCGCGATGCGACGAGAACTCCTGGCCCGTCGCGCGCGGCCAGGCGCTGTGCGTCACGACGACGAGCGAGCGCGCCGGATCGACGTAGATCGCCTGGCCGTAAATCCCGATTGCCGCGTAGGCGCCGCCCGGACGCGCCCACCACAGGTGCCCGTAACTGCGGTTCGCCGGCGATGGTGCGGTCGTCTCGGCCATCCACCCGTCCGGCAGAATCGGCTCGCCGCCGGCGGTGCGGCCGTTGCGGAGCGCGAACAACCCGATCCGTCCGTAGTCGCGCAGCGTCGCGCTCAGACAACACCCGCCGTGCTCCGCTCCCCCTTCAGACAGCAGCAGCCAGTTGGCGTCATCCTCCATCCCGAACGGGCGCCAGATCTTCTCCTCGAGATACGCCGACAGATTGTTGCCGATCGCAGAGCGCAGCACCGCGCCGACGAGATTGGTTTCCTCGGTGTTGTAATTGAACCGGGTTCCCGGCGGCGCGACGCGCGGCCTGGCGATCAGGTAGCGCAGACGATCGAGCGCCGAGCCGCCGGTCCGGGCGATGTCGGATCTGCTGTCCGCGTAGTCCTCGTTCCACTCCACGCCCGACGTCATCCGCATCATCTGCCGCAGCGTGACCCCTTCGTACGCCGTTCCTCTCAACAGGGCCAGATAATCGCTCGCCGGCGCGTCGAGCGATCGGATGAACCCGTCACGAACCGCCGCGCCGACGAGCATCGACACCACCGACTTGGCGACGGAGAACGCGTACCAGCGCGTGTGACGGGAATTGCCCCCGGCATACCGCTCGAGCACGATCGCCCCGTCCTTGACGACGAGGAGCCCGACGACGTGGTTGTGGCGCATGAAGGCGTCCACGTCGAAGCTGCGGCCGTCGATGGCGTAGCCAAGCGACGACAGGCCGCCGCGGCTTTCCGTCAGCGGAAACGGCTGCGTGCTTCGCGCGACCGGACGCGTCGGAAAGATCCGGTCGATGTTGCGGTAGCCGCGCAGCTGCTGCTGCGGCGTCCAGTTCAGCACGTTCTCGAGGCGGCCGAACCCCGGCCAGTACGAACGCGGGGCGCGCGACGCGCACGCGGCCTCGAGGCAGAGAATGAGCAGGAGCGCGATCAGACGGACCGGACGAAGCTCGCGCAGCGCGGCGAGGTTCACCGGCCGTACCGCCGGGGCGTCAGCGGGGTGCTCGGGCCTGATCTGCATCCAGCCTCGTCCGGGCGGCCGCGACGGCGGCGTCGACGGCCGATGAGGGTTCGCCGGGCTTCAGCCGGCGCACGCTGTCGAGCGCTTCGCCATACCACTTGCGCCAGGCCTCGAGGATCTCGGACGTCGCCGCCTGCGACCGCTCGAGCGCGAGCCGCGCCGACGCGGCCTCGCCGATCAGGCGAACCGCCGCGAGCGCGTCCTGTTCCGTCGCTGACGCGAGAAACCAGGCACTCGTCGCGACCGAGACGCCCACGTTCACCATCTCGGCCGGACTGGTCTTGTCCGGACGATCGAAATTGGTGTGATAGAAGCGGTCGGTGAAGTGCCAGTCGAGGAGCGACGGAATGCCGGCGTTCTTGAACTCGGTGTGATCGCTGCCGCCTTCGTAGGGGTTCGTCTTCACCGTCCAGCCGGTATCCCTGGCGCGGCGGCGGCAGATCGCAAGATGCACGTCGTTGAGCAGGCTGCCCTTCAGCTCCGACGCTTTCACCTCGCCCGCGCCCCACGCCGTGTGCGGATCCGACGGGCGCGCCCAGACGGCGGCGGGATCCGCCTGCTTCTCGATCAGGAACGTGCCGCCCGTCTTCGCGGTGTCCTCGCCGGTCATGTCGAGCGAGAACATGTACTGCACCCCTCTGGCGCGCTCCGGTTGCGCCGCGAGCCAGGCGCGGCTGGCGCGGTTCTCGTCGCCCCAGATGAACGTCAGGGTGCGGCCGGGCGGAGGCAGTCGCTTCGCCGCGATGGCTTTCTGCAGCGCGACCGCCATCGCCAGCAGCGTCCCGCACCCGCTCGCGTCGTCGTTGGCGCCGGGCTCCTGGATGTGCGCCACCATGACGATCCGCTCGGCTGGCGCGATCGTCCCCGGAATCTCGGCGACGACCATCCGGCTCGGACCGTCGTAGAACGACGACTGCACGTTCACCTTGACGCGCACCGGGCCGGTCTTCAACCGCGCCCGGATCCGCTCCGCCACGCGCACGCCGGCCTTGAAGCCGAAGGCCTTCGCGTCAGCGTCGTAGGGCACGCTGCCCCACTGGAAGACGTCCCATTGATCGGGAAACGTGAACTGCGCCGGATCGTCCGGGCGGATGTAGGAGGCGATCGCCGTGGAGATGACGCCGAGCGCGCCGCGGCTCTTGACGCCCTGCTGCCAGAGCTGCTGCACCGGGGCGCGCCCGAGGATCACCGCCCCCTTGACGTCCTTTCCGGCGAAATCGGCGGGGGTCGCGGCGCCGACGTCGACGATCGGGGCGTCGACGCCGCCGTCGGGCGTCGAGAAGGAATTGATGCAGAGCGACACGCGGTCGCGCTCGCGCGACAGCAGGACTTCGCCGGTGTCGGCGAACGCCACCGTCCCGATCTCATAGTCCCAGCCGCGGCTGCGCGCGGCGAACTCCTCGACCCGCACCGCCAGACCGGCACGGGCGGCCTCGTCGCGTATGCGATCGACCGAGGCGTTGAAACCCGGATTGCCGGAGATGCGCCAGTAGCGATCCATGAAGCGGACGAGATCCATCGCCAGCTCTCCGTCGACGCGCTGCTCGAGCGCACCGTAGGCGCGCTCGGCTCCGGGCGGGATGGCGGAGCCCGGCGCCTGCGCGGCGAGCGCCGGCGCGATCGCCAGGACGAGCAGCAGCGAACGCGTCATCCGGCGCACGGCACTCCGGTCAGGTCGAGCAGGATGTCGGTTCCGGTGTTCTCGTGCGCGGAGAGCGGCGTGCGGCGGCCGGGGCACTCGACTCCCGGTGCATCCTTGAGCGCCGCAAAGTAGTGACGCGAGATATCCGGCGGCAGGTAGCCGATCTTGTCGCCCGAGACGGTCACGGCCACCGCCGCGTGGTTGAAGCGGTTTTCCGGCTCGGCGCGAAGGGTCGCCGTGAACTTCGACGGCAGCCGCTGGATCGCTTCGGCGTAAGCGGGTCCGGCCGCGACGGGCACGTGCGTCAGAGGCGTCACGCTGTAATTATGACGTATGCAGCTCGAGGTCGAGGACGTGCGCCGCCGTCTCGCCGCGGCGCGGCGCATCACCGTCGTCACCGGCGCGGGCGTGTCGGCGGCGAGCGGCGTACCGACGTTTCGCGGCGCGGGCGGACTGTGGCGCAACCACCAGCCGCAGCAGCTCGCGACGCCCGAAGCGTTCGCGCGCGATCCGCTGCTGGTCTGGGAATGGTACGCCTGGCGACGCGAGGTCATCGCGGCGTGCGCACCGAATGCGGCACACCGGGTGATCGCGCAATGGAGCGCGCGTCCCGGATTCACCCTCGTCACTCAGAACGTCGACGGCCTGCACGAGCGCGCCGGCACGCAGCACGTGATCCGCTATCACGGCTCGATCTGGATCATGCAATGCGCGGCCGGCTGCGGCCGGCCGGACTGGGAGGACCTGCGGGTTCCGCTCGCGCCGATGCCGCCGCACTGCCCGGAGTGCGGCGGGCTGGCTCGTCCGGGCGTTGTCTGGTTCGGCGAGGCGATCCCGCCGGCTGCGCTCCGCGCGGCTGATGCCGCGACGGCGTGCGAATTGTTTCTGTCCATCGGCACCTCGAGCGTGGTGTATCCCGCGGCGGCCCTGGCGGCGCAGGCACGCGCCCGGGGAGCGTTCGTCATCGAAGTCAACCCGGAAACCACCGGTATCGGAGCGGATCTTGCCTTTCCCCTGCCGGCGGAGGCGGTTCTGCCGCTTTTTGGCGGCTGACCCACTGGTAACCGCGGTGAAAAGTTGTTAGTGTGGTCGACCCGCGGATGGGAATTAAGTTCACAGGACACGGCTGGCGTGAGGCGCTCGTGGTGTTCGCCGCAGGCATGCTGCTCGCGGCGGCACTCACGTATCCGTTCGTCACACAGCTCGACCGCGTCGGCCGTTCCGAGAACAGCGACGGGCAATGGTCGATCTGGAGCGTTGCCTGGGTCGCGCGCACGCTGGTCACCGATCCGGCAAATCTGTTCAACGCGAACATCTTCTATCCGCATCAGCAGACGCTCGCCTTCTCGGAGAACAACCTGGCGGCCGGCGTGGTCGCCGCGCCGGTCTACTGGGCGAGCAAGAATCCGTACCTCGCGCTCAACGTCGTCTTCCTTCTGTCGCTGGGCTTCAGTTTCTCCGGCGCGTATTACCTGGTGCGGCATCTCACCGGCGACCGGCGCGCCGCCGTCGTTTCCGGGATCTGCTTTGCCTTCTGTCCTTACGTGTTCGGACGCACGTCGCACATCCAGCTGCTGATCATCGGCGGCCTGCCCTTCACGCTGCTCGCCTTCCACCGTCTGCTCGACGTGCCCGGCTGGCGCCGCGGCGCGGTCCTCGGGCTCGCCGTCGCGGCGCAGGCGACGATCTCGGGGTATTACGCGATCCTCACCACGCTGATGCTCGTGGTCGCGGTGATCACGGCGGTGATCACGCGACACCTCTGGAAGGACCGCCGGTTCTGGTACGCGATGGCCGTCGGCGCGGCAGTGGCGATCGTCTGCGTGCTGCCGCTCGCGCTCCCGTACCTGCGCCTGCAGCGCTTCTCCGGCTTCACGAGGCCGCTCACGGAGGCGGCGCAGTACTCGGCCGACTGGCGCGCCTA
>DASSPH010000008.1 GCA_035699745.1 Vicinamibacterales bacterium | reverse complement strand
GCGATGTCGGGCAGCGGCTCGGCCGTATTCGGCTTGTTCCGGACGCGGCCCGCCGCCGCTGCCGCGCTGCATCCCCTTTCGCGCGCAGGGGCGGCAGCATTCCTCGCCCGCACGGTGTCGCGCGCCGAGCACGAACAAAAGGCCCGTCCGGTCACCCGTCGCGTTTGACCACAGCCGCATGCACCGGCTACACTTAACCCTTTGTAACCGTGCTCTGTGACGTGGTCTAGGACCGATCGAGAGTGAAGCGCCGCAGCCGGCGTAAGCTCTGGGTGGAGCGAGGGGGTCGGGGGAAAGCGCCCTGAGGGTCCCGATGGTCTCCGCAGGGCCGATATGCGGTGACGCCGCGAGCGGAGCGGCGCAGGGCACCGAGTCCCTGCAAGTGGAGCGAGCGAGGGGGTCCGGGGGAAGCGCCCCGAGGGTCCCGATAGTCTTCGAGGGGCGATATTCCCCCGGAGAATAATGGGGCGTGGCCAAGCTGGTAAGGCGCGGGACTTTGGATCCCGTATTCGAAGGTTCGAATCCTTCCGCCCCAACCATCCGCTTTCGTGAGCGGCGGCCGCGGCGAGGGCGGTGGGGGCGGGGCCCCGTCAGACTATGAGTCGCGGACAGCTGAAGCTGTTTTCCGGCAGCGCGCATCCGGCACTGACCGCCGAAATCGCCGAGTTCCTCGGCGTGCCCATCGGCCATGCGCGGCTGCAGAGATTTCCCGACACGGAGTGCTCGTTTCAGATCGACGAGAACATCCGTGGCACCGACGTGTTCGTGGTGCAGCCGACCTGCGCGGACGTCGATCGAAGCATCATGGAGCTCTGCGTGATGATCGACGCGTTCCGCCGATCGTCGGCGTCGCGCATCACCGCGGTGATTCCGTATTACGGATACGCGCGGCAGGACCGCAAGGACAAGCCGCGGGTGCCGATCTCGGCGAAGCTGATGGCCAACCTGATCACCGCCGCCGGGGCGAATCGGGTGCTGACCATGGATCTGCACAAGGCGCAGATTCAGGGGTTCTTTGACATCCCGGTGGATCACCTGTTCGCCGCGCCGGTGATCATCCAGTACCTCGGCACGCTCGACAGTCCGAACCTGACCATCGTGTCGCCGGACGCCGGCGGCGCCGAGCGCGCCCGGGCCTACGCCAAGCGGCTCGACGCGGAACTGGCGATCATCGACAAGCGGCGCAGCGAGGACGGCACGGCGGAGGTGATGAACGTGATCGGCGACGTCGCCGGGCGCACGTGCATCATCCAGGACGACATCATCGACACGGCGGGGACGATCGTAAAGGCCGCCAACGCGCTCAAGGCCAACGGGGCCGAGCGCGTCTTCGCCTGCGCGGTGCACGGCGTGCTGTCGGGTCCGGCGATCGAGCGGCTCGAAGCCGCGCCGATCGATCAGGTGATCATCACCAACACCATCCCGCTGTCGACCGAGCGGGCGAAGTGCTGCCGCAAGATCAGGCAGCTCTCGGTCGCGCGTCTGCTCGGGCAGGCCATTCGGAGCATTCACGAAGAGACGTCGGTGTCGTCGCTGTTCGTCTGACCGGTTGCCGGTTACCGGTTTCCGGTCGCCGGTAACTGACGCCGAAACACGGGAAACTGAAAACAGGTAACCGGAAACCGGAAACCGGAAACCGGAAACCGGCAACTGGCAACTGGCAACTGGCAACTGGAACTGGAAACTGGTAACTGACATGGAAGCCACACTGCAAGCAGAGAAGAGAGACGGCCGCGGCAAGAACGAAGCGCGCCGTCTGCGCGCCTCGGGCAAGATCCCCGCGATCGTCTACGGCACGGAGAAGAACACCGCGACCGAGATCGCGGTCGATCCCAAGGTGCTGCTCCGCATCCTGCACTCGGAATCCGGCGTCAACACGCTGATCGGCCTCGAGGGCGCGGGCCTGTCCGCCGCGCGCAAGGTGCTCGTCAAGGAGTACCAGCTCGACCCGATCGATCACCGGCTGCTGCATGCCGACTTCTACGCCGTGGCGATGGACAAGATGCTCACCGTCACCGTGCCGGTGGTGCTCAAGGGAGAGCCGCGCGGCGTCAAGCAGCAGGGGGGCATCGTCGACTTCGTCAACCGCGAGATCGAAGTCGAGTGTCTCCCGGCCGACATTCCCGAGCACATCGACATCGACATCAGCGAGCTGATGCTGCACCAGGGCATTCGCGTCCGCGACCTTCAGCAGGACGGCAAGTGGAAGCCGGTCAGCGATCCCGACACGATGATCGTCCACGTCGTCACCGTGAAGGTCGAGGAAGCCCCGGCGGCCGAAGCGGCTGTCGTGGCGGCGGTGCCTGGCGCGGCGGCGGCCGAGCCCGAGGTCATCAAGAAGGGCAAGAAGGAAGAGGACGAGGGCGAGAAGAAAGACAAGAAGTAATTGGCGACTGCCGATTGCAGATTGCCGATCGACGGATTGGCGATTGACGGGTTGGCGATTGACGGATTGGCGATTGGTGACTGGTGAAGCTGATCGCTGGGCTGGGCAATCCGGGGCGCGAATACGCGAGGACGCGGCATAACGTCGGCTTCGACGCGGTGGACCTGCTGGCCGACCGCCACGGGGCCCCGTGGGCGGCGGCGCCGCGCGGCATCGAGGCGATGGTGGCCCCATGGAGGATGGGCGGCGCCATTTTCGCGAAGCCGCTGACCTTCATGAATCTGAGCGGCGGCGCGATCGTCCCGCTGCTGCAGTTCTACAAGATCGATCCCGCCGATCTGCTCGTCATCGTCGACGAGGTGCAGCTCGAGACGGGGCGGTTGCGGATAAGGCCGTCCGGTTCGGCGGGCGGCCACAACGGGCTGAAGTCGATCATCGGATCGCTCGGCTCCGAGGCGTTCCCCAGGCTGCGGATCGGCGTGGGGCGCGGCGATCAGCGGCGCGACCTCGCCGACCACGTGCTCGCGAGGTTCGATGCCGATGAACGCGCCACGATCGCGGAGGCGATCGAACGGGCGGCCGACGCCGCAGAAATCTTCGTCTCGGACGGCCCGGCCGAGGCGATGAACCGGTTCAACCGGAAACCGGACACCGGAAGCGGGCCACAGGAAGCGGAAGACAACTAAACACTGTCTCCTTGGAACCAGGCAGATTGGAAATCGGGTAATCGGAAATGTGGAGATCTGAAGATTTCCAAATTTCCAAATTTCCAGATTTGAAGGTTCCCGCTCAGTCCAGAAGGAGAGTCATGAGTCAGAACCGACAGTACGAGCTCGTCTACATCGTGTCGCCCGACGCGAGCGAGCAGGCGATCGCCGATCTGCACACGCAGGTCGAGCAGATCGTGCAGCGATTCAACGGCACCCTCGACAAGACGGAGAACTGGGGCCGCCGCAAGCTGGCCTACGAGATCGGCCACGCCCGCGAGGGCACCTATGTCATCGAGACGATCACCGGCTCCGGCGAGCTGATGAAAGAGCTCGATCGCCGGCTGCGCGTCACCGACACGATCATCCGCCACCTCACCGTGCGCATCGATCAGGATCTGCGGGTCGCCGAGCGGCTGCGCAGCGAGCGCAAGGAGACGCAGGCGCGCCGGCGCACCGCCCGCGGGCTGCCGCCCGAGCCGCTGCCCAGCGAACGGCGCGGCGATCGTGACGACGACGACACCGGGGACATTGCGCTGGAAGGCATGGAGGGGACGCGATGAGCGGAGAGCGCGGAGGCGGCCGCGGCCGCGGCGGCAAGAAGGACGACAAGGACAAGGCGAAGGGCGAGCGCCCGCGCGGCGGGTTCTTCCGGCGTCGCCGGGTCTGCAAGTTCTGCGCGGACAAGATCGATTACATCAACTACAAGGACGTCCGCCTGCTGGCGCCGTTCATCCCCGAGCGCGGCAAGATCCAGCCGCGGCGGATCTCGGGGACCTGCGCCAAGCACCAGCGCGCGCTGCAGACCGCGATTTCCCGGGCGCGCCAGCTCGCGCTCATTCCGTACGTGACTGACTAAGGCCGACGGCTCACGCTCCGGCACAAAGGTCACGAAGATCACAACGATCACAAAGACACTTTGTGGTCTTCGTGATCTTCGTGGCCTTTGTGCCGGAGCGTCAAACCGTTACAGGAACTGCATATGGAAGTGATACTGAGAGAGCACGTCGACAACCTCGGGCGCCGCGGCGACGTCGTCAAGGTCACGCCGGGCTACGCGCGCAACTACCTGCTGCCGCGCAAGCTGGCGCTGGCCGTGACCGAGAACAACAAGCGGCAGATCGAGCGCGAGAAGAAGCTCGCCGAGGCGCGCGACGCGGAGGAGCGCGCCGCCGCCGACGCGATTGCCGCGCGCGTCGCGGCGCTGGACATCGAGATCGCCCGCCGGGTGGGGGAGAACGACACCCTCTACGGTTCGGTGACCTCGG
Source organism: Vicinamibacterales bacterium (assembly GCA_035699745.1). NCBI lineage: Bacteria > Pseudomonadati > Acidobacteriota > Vicinamibacteria > Vicinamibacterales > Vicinamibacterales bacterium. The sequence goes on along the minus strand of DASSPH010000008.1, from coordinate 23,229 downwards.
CCGACATCGCGCAGGCGCTCCAGGCGAAGGGATTCGACATCGACAAGCGCAAGATCGCGCTGCCGGAGCCGCTCAAGGCGCTCGGCGAGACCAGCGTGCCGGTGAAGGTCCATCGCGACGTCACCGCGCAGGTGAAGGTGCGCGTCGTCGCCGACACGAAGTAGGTCGGAAGACCGCAAAATCGGGTGACCGGGACATCGGGGGATCGGCTGATCGATCGCCCGATGACCCGATCACCCGATCGTCCGATTTGCTATAGTCCTCTCTCCCGCCCATGCCCGAGATCGCCGCCGCCGCAGCTCCCGATCGCACGCTTCCGCACAATCTCGAGGCGGAGAAATCGGTCCTCGGCGCGATCCTGATTCACAACGAGGCCTTCAACCACGCCGCCGAGCTGATCGATGCGCGCGATTTCTTCCGCGATGCGCACCGCCGCATCTTCGACAAGATGGTGGCGCTCAGCGAGCGCAACGACCCGATCGATCTGATTACCCTCAAGGAAGAGCTCACCCGATCGGGTGAGATCGAGGACGTCGGCGGCCCGGCCTACATCGCGTCGCTCGCCGACGGCGTTCCGCGCACCGCCAACGTCGAGCACTACGCCCGCATCGTCAAGGAGAAGTCGACGCTGCGGAGCCTGATCCACTCGGCGAACCGCATTCTCGCCGACGCCTACCAGGCCGAAGACGATGCCGACCTGATTCTCGACGGCGCCGAGAAGGCGATCTTCGAGATCGCCGAGGATCGGATCCGCGAGGGCTTCACGCCGCTGCGCGACCTGGTGCAGAGCAGCTTCGCGACGATCGAGAAGCTGCAGCAGCACAAGGGGCTGGTGACCGGCGTGCCGACCGGTTTCGTCGATCTCGACGAGATGACGTCCGGGCTGCAGCCGTCGGATCTGGTGCTGGTGGCGGCGCGGCCGTCGATGGGCAAGACCAGCTTCGTGCTGAACATCGCCCAGCACGTCGGCATCAACACCGACATGACGGTGGGCTTCTTCAGCCTCGAGATGTCGAAAGAGCAGCTGTTCATGCGCATGCTGACCGGCGAGGCGCGGATCGACGCCCACCGGTTCCGCAGCGGCTACCTGAACGAGAAGGACTACGGCCGTCTCTCGCACGCGCTCGGCACGCTGGCCGAGGCGCGCGTGTTCATCGACGACACCGCCTCGATCGGCGTGCTCGAGATGCGCGCGAAAGCGCGGCGGCTGCAGTCCGAGCACGGCCTGCACCTGCTCATCATCGACTACATCCAGTTGATGCAGGGGCGCGGCCGGTTCGAGAGCCGCCAGCAGGAGATCGCCTCGATCTCGCGGTCGCTGAAGGGCCTGGCCAAGGAGCTGAAGATTCCGATCGTCGCGCTCTCGCAGCTGTCGCGCGCCTCGGAGACGCGCTCCGATCACCGCCCGCAGCTGTCCGACCTCCGCGAATCGGGCGCCCTCGAGCAGGACGCCGACGTCGTCATGTTCATCTACCGCGAAGAGCAGTATCGCAACGCCGACGGCACGCCCAACCAGGAGGCCGAGGGGATCGCCGAAATCATCATCGGCAAGCAGCGCAACGGCCCGATCGGGACCGCCAAGCTGGCCTTCATCAAGGAACACACGCGGTTCGAGAACCTGGCCCAGGGGGTCTGACGCGCTGTCGACGGGCATGATTCGACCCACAGTCGCCCGCGTCGATCTCGCGGCCATCGAGCACAATCTCCGCTCCATCTCCTCCTTTCTCTCGGCCGGCCGGTCGGATCCGGCGGCGCGCCTCACCACCCCCTCGCCGCGCGTCATCGCCGTCGTCAAGGCGAATGCCTACGGGCATGGCGCGCCCGACGTCGGCCTCGCGCTCGAGCGCGCCGGCGCCGCGATGCTCGCCTGCGCCGACATCGAGGAAGGGATCGTGCTGCGCCGCGCCGGCGTCCGCATCCCGATCCTCGTGTTCGGCGCGCTCGGCATCAGCGATCTCGACGGCGTCTTCGAGTTCGGCCTCACCCCGACCATCTCGACGCCAGCCGCTGCTGAGAACCTTGCCGCCGCCGCCGCGCGCCGCAGTCAACGCGCGTTTCCCGAAAAAGGGGACAGTCCCCGTTTTCAGCTGCGCTGCCATCTCAAGATCGACACCGGCATGAACCGGCTGGGGTTCCGCCACGACAACCTGGCGCGGACGCTGCCGGCGATCGCGCGCAGCGGACACCTGGCAATCGACGCGGTGTACACGCACTTTGCCACCGCCGACGACCCCGAGCATCCCGCGTTCAACGAACAGCGCGAGCGGTTCGAGAGGACGCTGACGGCGCTGCCCGCGCTCGGCATCACGCCGAAGTTCCGCCACGCCGCGAACAGCGCCGCCCTCCTGCGCGACGAGCGGGTCTGGTACGACTTCGTCCGCCCCGGCCTCCTGCTCTATGGCATCGTCCCGCCGCCGCTCGCCGCCACGCTACCGCTGCGACCTGCCCTGTCACTCCACAGCCGTATCGTGCACGTGAAGGGAACCCGCCCCGGCGAGGGCACCGGGTACGGTTTGCAGGCAACCGCAGACGCGCCGCGCACGATCGCGATCGTCCCGGCCGGGTATGCCGACGGCCTGGATCGCCGGATGGCCGGGCGCGCTTTCATGCTGGTACGCGGACAACGCGTACCGGTCGTGGGATCGGTGTGCATGGACATGACGACCGTCGACGTCACCGGCCTGGACGTGCAGACCGGTGACGAAGTGGTGATCGTCGGCGAGCAGGACGGGAGCGAAATCGGCATGCGCGAAATCGCAGCGGCGATCGGCACCATTCCGTACGAGCTGCTCTGCCGTGTCGGTACGCGGATCGAACGCCGCTACGATCCGGCGTGAGTTGCCGCTGTGTTCAGAACCGCCACGTTCCCGCGATGTACACCGCCGTGCGGGCGCGGTTCACCAGCAGGTACCAGAAGCCGTCCGACGGGTTGAAGAACCCGAAATCGGCGCGGCCGTCCCCATCGAAATCGCCCCGGGCCAACGTTCCCGCGGCGGGGACGCGCCAGTCGATGTAGGCGACGCTTTGCGAGCTGGACCAGACGTACCAGTACCCGTCGATCGGGCGTTCGAACGCCGTGTCGGCTGCGCCGTCGCCGTCGTAGTCCGCCGCCGCCGGCCGATCGGACGCCGAGCCGCCCCAGTATCGATACGTGGGGATTCGCGATCGGCTGGGAAGGATGTACCAGTAGGCGTCGGCCGGGCGGAAGAACGCCACGTCGGCCTGCCCGTCGCCGTCGAAGTCGGCAGCGGCCGGCACGTCGCCGAATCCGCCCCATGCTTCGTAGCGCGGCACGCGCGTCGCGGTCGGCAGGATGTACCAGAAGCCGTCGGACGGCCGGAAGAAGGCGACGTCACACCGCCGGTCGCCGTCGTAGTCCGCCGGCGTGAGTACTGCACCGGCGCCGGCGGGCCAGAACTCGTATCGTGGGCCAGCGCGGCTGCCGAGAATGTACCAGTAGCCGTCCGCTTCGCGGAAGAACGCGAGATCCGCGCGGCCGTCACCGTCGTAATCGGCGGGGACGGCACGGTCGCCGGCGGCTCCGCCCCAGATCGCCGTGGTGACCTCACCAGTACGGCTGTTGCGCAGGAACCATTCGCCCGACGCGGCGCGGAAGAACCCGAGGTCGGTGCGTCCGTCGCCGTCGAAGTCCGCCGTAATCGGCTCGTCATCGCCCGCGCCGCCCTGGGTCACGGTGATGTCGACGCGGTTGTTGCGCCCGACGACGGTGAAGATGCCGGTGCGGGCGGCATCGGCGTTCGGCGCGACGTCGAACACGATGTACCCGTCGAAGCTGCCGTTGATGCCGCTCGTGATGGTGATCCACGGGACGTTCTCTTCCGTCAGCCACCCGCCCGAGAACGGCGGTTCGACCAGCACGCGGATCGTCAATCCGGTTGCGCCAGCGGCGCTGACGTCGAACGACGTGGGATTCGGCGCCACGTATGAGACCGGAAACGGTGGTTGCGCCGACAGCGGCGCAGACGCCAGCAGCAGAAGTACGCAGGGAAGTCCAAGGAGTCGAGGACGTGTGATCATGAGGGACCTCACATTGCGAGAAGTCCGATGGAGGATGATGAGAGAAGACTACACCCTATGAGCAGCACGCGGCAAACCCGAGGCCGCCAGCCATGAAGCTGAAGACCGTCTACTCCTGCCAGGAATGCGGGGCGCAGAGCCCGAAGTGGCTCGGACGCTGTCCCGAGTGCCAGGCGTGGAACTCGCTGGTGGAGGAAACGCCGGTTGCCACGACCGCTGGCGCGGGAGCTGCGGCGGCCAGCGCGGGCTCCCGCTATGCGCTGGCAGCCGCCGGAGGGCCGCGGCTGTACGAAGAGATCGACACGGTCGTCTCCGCGCGGCTGACCACCGGCATCGACGAATTCGATCGCGTCCTGGGCGGGGGCGTGGTGCCCGGATCGCTCGTGCTGATCGGCGGCGAACCCGGGATCGGGAAGTCCACGCTGCTGCTTCAGGCCGCCGCGCACTTCGCGCGGACGACGGGTCCGGTGCTCTACAGCTCGGGCGAGGAATCGGAGCATCAGATCAAATCGCGCGGGCAGCGCCTCGGCGTCGAGCGGGCGCCGCTCTATCTGCTCGCCGAGACGTGCCTCGAGCGCATCCTCGAGGAGATCGCGCGGCTGCGTCCGGCGCTGATCGTCGTCGATTCGATCCAGACGGTGTTCTCGTTGAAGTTCCAGTCGGCGCCCGGCAGCGTCGGGCAGGTGCGCGAGTCGGCGACGCAGCTCCTCTTCGCCGCCAAAGGGCAGAACATCCCGACTTTTCTCGTCGGCCACGTCACCAAGGACGGCAGTCTCGCCGGTCCCAAGGTCCTCGAGCACATCGTCGACACGGTGCTCTACTTCGAGGGGGAGAAGCACCACTCGCATCGAATCGTGCGCGCGGTCAAGAACCGTTTCGGCGCGGTCAGCGAGATGGGCGTGTTCGAGATGACGGGCCAAGGGCTGAAGGCGGTCGCGAATCCGTCGGCGCTCTTCCTGAGCGAGCGCCCCTCGAACGTCCCCGGTTCGGCGGTGCTCTGCTGCCTCGAGGGCTCGCGTCCGCTGCTCGTCGAAGTCCAGGCGCTCGTGAGCACCAGCTCCTACGGCAACGCGCGCCGGATGGCGAGCGGCATCGACCAGAACCGGCTGTCGCTGCTGCTCGCCGTGCTCGAGAAGCGCGCCGGGTTGAATCTCGCCGGCGAGGACGTGTTCATCAACGTCGCCGGCGGGATGACGATCGACGAGCCCGCGGCCGATCTCGCCGTGGTCGGCGCCGTCGCCTCGAGCCTGCGCAATCGCCCGATCCGCGCCGGCACCGCCGTGTTCGGCGAGGTCGGCCTCGCCGGAGAGATTCGCGGAACCACGCAGGCCGCGCTCCGGATTCGCGAAGCCGCACAGATGGGATTCACCCGCATCGTCGTCCCCGAGGGAAACGCGGCAAGGGACGACGTGCCGGCGGGTTGCGAGCTGGTGCCGGTGAAGAACGTCGGCGAGGCGCTGGATCAGCTGATGGATTGGTAGGAGTCCGCATGATCGCGGTGGGGGCGGTTGCCGTGTCCCGCGAGCGATCGCAGCTGCGCATCGCGCTGGCCCTGCGCATCGTCGACGTGCGGACGGGAGCAGTCGTGGCCACGGCGTCCGGCGGCGCATGAGCAGCCGCGGCGCAGCCGCTCACGCTTTCCTTCCCCGCAACGGCGACGACGCGGCGGTGACGCGCCGCCTCGTGGCGGCGTGAGATACTCTCGCCCGCATGCGGTGGATCGTCCGCGGCGACATCGACGGCTTCTTCGGCCTCGCGATCGACAACCTCGTCCAGCTCCTGCTGATCGACGCGCTGTGCCGCGGCGTGCTGGGATTTCCGGCGGACCTCGTCTACGGCCGCATCCTGCCGGGTGCGGCGATCTCGATTCTGGTCGGCAATGTCGCCTACGCGCTTCAGGCGAAGCGGCTCGCCGAGCGCACCGGGCGGACCGACGTCTGCGCGCTGCCGTACGGGATCAACACCGTGTCGCTCTTCGCGCACGTGTTTCTCGTCATGCTGCCCGCCAAGGCGCTTGCCACCGCGGCGGGCGCGGCGGATCCCGCGCGCGTCGCGTGGCAGGCGGGTCTGTTTGCGACGTTCGCGTCCGGCGCGATCGAGCTCGCCGCCGCGCCGGTCGCCGAACGGCTGCGGCGCGTCACGCCGCGCGCGGCGCTGCTCTCGACGCTGGCGGGGATCGCCCTCAGCTTCATCTCGCTCGGCTTCCTCTTCCGAACCTTCGCCCGTCCGCTCGTCGGGCTGACGACGCTGGCGATCGTGATGCTGACCTACTTCGGCCGCGTCCGGTTCAAGGGACGGATTCCCGGCGGTGTGCTCGCGGTGGCGCTGGGAACCCTGCTCGCGTGGCTGACCGGGATCGCGCCGGTCGGCGATCGGCCGTCCGGCGCCGCGCTGCACGTGCCGGTGCCGATCGTCGGCGATCTTCTCGCGTCGTTCACCGGCGGCCATCTGTGGCCGTACGTCTCGGTGATCGTCGCGATGGGATTGTTCAACGTGCTGGGCTCGCTGCAGAACATCGAGTCCGCCGAAGCGGCAGGCGATCCGTACGACACGCGGCGGTCGCTCACCGTGAACGGGTTCGGCAGCATCGCGGCGGCGCTCTTCGGATCCGCGTTTCCGACGACGATCTACATCGGCCATCCGGGCTGGAAGGCGCTCGGCGCCCGCGCCGGCTATTCGATCCTCAATGGTGCGTTCGTCACTGCGATCTGCCTCACGGGCACGCTGGCGTGGATCGCGTGGGCGATTCCGATCGACGCCGGGATGGCGATCGTGCTCTGGATCGGGATGATGATCGTGGCGCAGGCGTTCGACGCGATTCCCCGGCAGCACACGCCGGCCGTCGTCGTCGGGCTCCTGCCCGGCATCGGCGCCTGGGGCGCGTTGATCGCCAAGAACGGGCTTCGCGCCGCCGGGCTCGGCGGCGCCGCCGGCCCGTTCAGCGAATCGCTCGTCGGCGAGTTCCAGAAGCAGGACATGTGGATCGCCGGCGCGTTCGCGCTCGAGCAGGGGTTTCTGTTCACCGCGATGCTGCTCTCCGCCGCAGTGGTCGGCGTCATCGAACGGCGCTGGACGGCTGCAGCCGCGTGGTGCCTGTGCGCGGCGGCGCTGTCCGCCACCGGTCTGATGCACTCGTATCAGTGGTCGTTCGCGGACACCACGCTGCGGCTGTCACCGGCGTGGCCGTTCGTCTGCGGCTATCTCGCGATGGCGCTGCTGTTCTTCACCGCGCGATGGACGACGGAGGAGGGCGGCGGACACTGACCTGCCGCCTACGGTAGTTCGTCGAACGTGTGAATGATGCGATGCGTGTGTGACGGTTGCGGGAGGTTGCCGGGGCGATCCGCCAGCGCCGTGCGCATCCCCGCCGCGCGCGCGGCGTCGAGCTCCGCGGCGGCGTCGGAGATGAAGAGGATCTCCGCCGCGGGGGTGCCGGCGATGGCGGCGATGCTCGCGTAGCTCGCCGGCTCGCGCTTCGGGCCCGTGTTCGTGTCGAAGTACCACTGCAGATGCGGCGTGAGATCGCCCGCTGTGGTCCGCCGGAAGAGACACTGCTGCGCGAGCACGCTGCCCGACGAGAAGATGCCGAGCGCGTGTCCCTGGCTGCGCCAGCGCGCGAATGCCGGCGCGACGTCCGGATACACCGGCGCGATCAGCTCGCCGCGCTCGTAGCCTTGTTCCCAGATCCGCCCCTGCACCTCTTTGAGCGCGGTGGACTTGCTGTCGCGGTCCATCTCGGCGAGAAGGCCCGGCGCCTCGCCGGCGCGCCCTTCCCGCTCGAGGAACGGAACGAGGTGCGCCCGGGCGTAGGGCACGAGCGTCCCGGTGACGAAGGCGATCGGGGTCGTCGTGCCTTCGATGTCGAGCAGGATCAACGCCGGCTCAGCGTCACGGGACGTATGCCGGGCCGAAGCAGACCGGCTCGAAGCCTTGGTCGACGCCGCTGTCGGTATAGTGCGGCGTCCAGCCCGAGACATCCTGGAACAGCCGGATGGCGCGGATCCGCTTGTCGACGCAGAGATCGAACCAGTGGTGCGTGCCGCGCGGCACGCGAATCAGGTCGCCGGCCTCCACCTCGATTGCGAACACCGGTCCCGCGGCCGGATGGATGTGGAACAGGCCCCGGCCTTCGATGATGAAGCGGACCTCGTCCTCGTCGTGCCAGTGCTCGCGGCTGAACTTCGCGAGCATCATGTCCAGGTTCGGCGTGTCCGGTTTCACGTCGATGACGTCCGCCGTGACGTAGCCGCCGCGCTGCTTGAGCGTCTCGATTTCATGTGCGTAGGCGGCGAGCACCGCGTCGGCCCCGGCGTCGGCCGCGACCGGCTGCGACGGCGTCCAGCGTTCGTAGTCGATGCCGTGGGACGCGAGGAACGCGGTGACTTCCGCCGCGTCGCGCAGTGTCACCTCTTGGGCGGGAATTCTCACGAGCGCCATGGTGCGGCCTCCTCTGGGACGGCGCTGCTGTAGCCCGCGCGCCCCACGCTTTCCAGCAGGAACTCCAGGATCTCGACGTGCCGGACGGCGTCCGGCAGGGTGGCTCCCCAAGTGTACAACCCGTGCCGTCGCAGCAGGAACGCGTGGCAGGCGGGGTGCTGGTCCAGCACGCGGCGGACGACCAGCGAGAGCCGCGGGATGTCCTGGTCGTTGTCGATCACCGGGATCCATTCCCGATGGTCGTGGGTGGTGATGCCGTCGAGTCCCTTCAGCATCTCGTAGCCCTCGATGGCGACGCCGCCGTCCGCCGCGGTGCGGCCCGACAGGAGCGTCGACCAGATCGAATGGGTGTGCATGACGGCGCCGGCGCCGCGTCTCGCGACGATCTCCAGGTGCAGCTGTGTCTCGGCGGACGGGCGTCCCTGTCCGCTGCGCAGGCTGGCGCCGGCGTCGTCGATTTCGAGGATGTCGTCAGGGGCCAGCGCGCCTTTGTGCACGCCGCTGCGCGTGATCGCCAGCCGCAGCGGCTCGCGGGTGAGAACGGCGCTGAAGTTGCCGCTGGTCCCCAGCACCCACCCGCGTGCGTCGAACCGCCGCCCCGCGGCGACCAGATCCGCCGCCGCCCGCTCAAAGTTCATGCGTCCTGCAACCCCAGAAAAAGGGGACAGTCCCCTTTTTCGCTTCAACCCCTGCCGCCCGTCAACCCGGGTTGTCGGAAAAAAGGGGACTGTCCCCGTTTTCACGGCACGTCGATGCGCAGCGGCACGACCACGGTGCCCCAGTGCAGCACCAGCTCCGCGTGCCGGCCGTTCACGACCGGGAAGTAGAAGGCGAGCGTTTCCATGTGCGGCCCGGTGCGCGGCGCGATGTCGAGCTGCAGCGCGTTGCGGTCCGCGACCGACTCATACCGCGTATGGAACACCGGGTGCGCGGCATTGAGAATGATCGTCCACTTCTCCGCGCCCGGACGCGCCCACACCGTGTAGGTGCCCGCGGCAAGCTCCTGCGACTCGATCCTGACCGGCGTCGACACCGTCAGCGTCGTGCAGTCGTCCGCGCCCGGACACCACACGCGATCGTACGGCACCAGCGCGCCGAACAGCTCGCGGCCGCGCGCCACCGGCCGGTTGTATTCGATCGAGATCCTCGTTGCCGCGACCTGCTGCGCCACCGATCCGTGCTGGCTCGGTTTCACTCCCGACTGAGACTCCGTCCGCTGGGGCCGGCTCTCGTCGGGCGCCTGCGCGCCAAGGACGACGTGAAGCGCCAGCGCGGCGGCCAACATGCCCATGAACGCGATGATAAGCTTTCGCCTCATGCGGATCCCTACAGCGACAGCAATTATTTTCACGGCCGCGCTCGCGGCCGGCGCCGGACTCGTCGCCCAGAGCACGACTACGACGCCTCAGCAGCCGCCCGCCGGCGGAGGCGAGGCACGCGGACGCGGACAAGGACGCGGCGGCGCGCCGCGCGTCGACATCAAGGACGGGGAGGAATGCCCGCCCGGGATGGCCGAGGTGCGCAACAACAGCTGCCAGGCGCCCGTCGCGCCGCCTCCGAGCATCGTCGACTACCGGCCGCGGTCGACCGTCGTCGCCGAACAGCACCTCGTGCCGAAGGCGAAGTTCCCCGTCATCGACGTGCACACCCACGGTACGTCGAACTACGTGAGCAGCCCGGAGCGCGTGAAAGAGATGGACGCGCTCAACCTGCGCGTGCTGATCGATCTGTCAGGCGGCTCGGACCCGGCGCGGATCAAGGACAAGGTCGACGCGATCAACGCGAGCCCTTTCAAGGATCGCTTCCGCGTCTTTGCCAACGTCGCGTGGGAAGGAGCCGGCGGCCCCGGATGGGAGCAGAAGGCGCTCGCGGATCTACGCGCCGCCGTGAAGAACGGCGCGATCGGCTTGAAGGTCTTCAAAGATCTCGGGCTGCGCCACAAGAAGGCGGATGGCTCCAGGCTGGCGGTGGACGATCCCGCGCTGGATCCGGTCTGGGCGCTCTGCGGCGAGCTGGGCATCCCGGTCATCATTCACACCGCCGAGCCGCAGGAGTTCTTCTCGCCGGTGGACAACCACAACGAGCGCTGGCTGGAGCTGAACCTGTTCCCGAACCGCCAGAGCCCGCCCAGCGTCTACCCGACCTTCGAGCAGTTGATGAAGGAACGGGATCACATGTTCTCGAAGCACCCGAAGACGCGGTTCATCGGCGCCCACTTCAACTGGTACGGCAACGATCTGGGCCGCGCCGCGCGCCAGCTCGACACCCAGCCGAACGTGTTCCTCGAGGTCGCGGCGGTGCTCTACGAGTTCGGCCGGCAGCCGCACGCCGCTGCACAGTTCTTCACGAAGTACCAGGATCGCGTCCTGTTCGGGAAGGACACCTACGAGATCACCGAGTATCCGTACTACTGGCGCGTGTTCGAGACGCGGGACGAATACTTCGATTATTACCGTCCTTATCACGCCTTCTGGAAGCTGTACGGGATGGGGCTGCCCGACCCGGTGTTGAAGAAGCTGTATTACCAGAATGCCCTGCGGGTCTATCCCGGCCTCCCGCAGGGCGGCTGGCCCAAGTAGCGATTCCGGGGCTGAGCGGTATGATGGAACCGTCATACCCGGAGCCCGCTACATGCCCTGGCATCTGATTACTCGCGTCTGTTTCGTCCTGGCGGTCGCGTGGGCGGCATCTCTCACCCGGCCGTTTCATCCGTCGGTGGACGTCAACCTCTCGGTTGGCGTCCTGCTCGGCGTCGTCGTCGTCATCATCGAGACCCGGCTGCGGTCCGCGGAGGTCACCGACCTCCTCGGCGCCCTGATCGGCGGCGCGATCGGGCTGGGCCTCTCGAAGACGATCGGCGCCGCGCTCTTCTGGGCCGACGCCTCCGACAACCGTGTGGTCTTCATCCACAGCTTCATCCTGCTCGTCTTCCCCTATCTCGGCATCGTCATGGGGGCGCGCAAGGGAGAGTGGCTGGAGCCGCAGCGGATCGTCAGCCTGTTCCGCAATGCCGGGCCGCAGAAGCGCTATCGCATCCTCGACACCAGCGTGATCATCGACGGCCGGATCGCGGACGTCTGCGAGACCGGCTTCCTCGACGGCACGCTCGTCATCCCGCAGTTCGTGCTGAAGGAGCTGCAGCTCGTCGCCGACTCCGCCGACTCGCTGAAGCGGAACCGCGGCCGCCGCGGTCTCGACATCCTCCAGAAGATCCAGAAGATGGCCGGCGTCGACGTGATGATCTCCGACATCGACTTTCCCGACGTGCGCGAGGTGGATCTCAAGCTGATCGAGCTGGGGCGCACGCTCCAGGGAAAGATCGTCACCAACGACTTCAATCTCAACAAGGTCGCGCAGCTGCGCGGCGTCGAGGTGCTGAACATCAACGAGCTCGCCAACGCGCTGAAGCCGGTGGTCCTGCCCGGCGAGTTCATGAAGGTGTTCATCCTCAAGGAAGGCAAGGAGTACAACCAGGGGGTCGCCTACCTCGACGACGGGACGATGGTGGTGGTCGACAACGCCCGCCGCATGATCAGCAAGAACATCGACATCGTCGTCACCAGCGTGCTGCAGACGACGGCGGGGAAGATGATCTTCGGCCGCTACATCGAGGCGCCCGCGTCGACCGTGCCTCCGGCGGGCGAGCGCGGCGAGCCCAAGGCGGCCGTGCCGGCCGCCGCACCGGCCAAGATGACCAATGCGAAATGAAGCCATGGGACTGGTGGCGGACGGTCTTCTATCTCATTCCCGCGGTTAGCCTCTATACCGTCGTCCTCGGTTCGGCCTCGGTCGTGTCGACGTTGTTCGACCGGCGCGGCAACTTCGGGCACAGGTGCGCGCGTGCCTGGTCGCGGCTGATTCTGAAGACCACCGGCGTCGAGGTCACGGTTGAAGGGCTGGATCGGATCGATCGCTCGCGCAGTTACGTGTTCGCCGCGAACCATCAGAGCATCTACGACATTCCGATCCTGTTCGCGAACCTGCCGTTCCAGCTGCGGATCATCGCGAAGCAGTCGCTGGGGCGGATCCCGTTCATGGGATGGCACCTGCGCCGAACCGGCCATGTGCTCGTGGATCGCTCGAAGCCGGGCGCGGGCGTGGTGCGGATGATGCAGCGTCTGGTCAGGGCCGGCCACTCGCTGATCGTCTTTCCCGAGGGCACGCGCAGCACGGACGGCAGCGTCGGCCGATTCAAGGGGGGATCGTTCGTCGTCGCGCTGCAGGCCGGGCTGCCGGTGGTGCCGATTACCGTGGTCGGCAGCCGCCACGTGATGTTCCGAGGCGACCTGATGGTGCGGCCGGGGCGCGTCAGGGTCATCGTGCACGAACCGATCGAAACCGCCAACGTGCCGCGCGACGCCGCGCGCGAGTTCGCATCGACGGTCCGCGACGTCGTCGCCAGCCGGGCCGCCTAGCGGATGCCTCATCCGAGCCCCTCGATATAATCGGAGTTTGGCCCATGCAGGTCACCGCCATCATCGCCGCTGCCGGCGCCGGACGCCGCCTCGGGGCCGCCAGGCCGAAGCAGCTGATCGATATCGGCGGCGGGTCGATGCTGCAGCACAGCGTGCAGGCGTTCCTCGATCATCCGCGCGTGTCGGAGGTGATCCTGGTGAAACCGCCCGGCCCGCTCGCGCTGGCCTTCACCGGCGCGCGCGCGTCGGAGCGCATCGCCAAGCTTCGCGCGGTGGACGGCGGCGTCCGCCGCCAGGACTCGGTGGCGAACGGATTCGATGCCGCCGACGCGGCGAGCGAGGTCATTCTCATCCATGACGCGGCCCGCCCCTTCGTCAGCGCCGACCTGATCAGCCGCACCATCGACGCGGCCGCCGAGCACGGCGCGGCGATCGCCGCGCTGCAGTCGCGCGACACGGTGAAGCGCGTGGACGCCGGCGTGGTCACGGAGACCATCGCGCGTGAGACGATCTATCTGGCGCAGACGCCGCAGGGCTTTCGCCGCGAGGTGCTGGCCAGAGCGGTGGCGCTCGGCCGCGCCGGCACCGAGGCCACCGACGAAGCGGCGCTGGCGGAGCGCGCCGGCGCTCGCGTCCACGTCGTGGAGGGGGATCCCGGCAACGTGAAGGTCACAACCGCGGAGGATCTCGAAGCCGCGCGGCAGCGCATGACGTCGTCGTCCGCCGTGGCGCGCATCGGCACCGGCTACGACCTGCACGTGCTCGCCCCCGGCCGGCCGCTGATCGTCGCCGGCGTGACGCTGCCGTTCGACAAGGGACCGGTGGGTCATTCGGACGGCGACGTCGCGTGCCACGCCGCGACCGACGCGCTGCTGGGCGCCGCCGCGCTCGGCGACATCGGCCGGCACTTTCCGGATACCGATGCGCGGTGGAAGGACGCGGACAGCATCCTGCTGCTGCAGGAGACCGCACGCCTGGTCCGCGCCGCGGGGTACGAGCCGGTGAATCTCGACGTCACCATCGTCCTCGAGCGGCCGAAGATCAAGGATGCGGTGGAGGCGATGCGCGCGCGGCTCGCCGGCGCGCTCGGGATCGACGCCGCGTCGGTCAGCGTCAAAGGGAAGACCAACGAGGGGGTCGATGCCGTCGGGCGCGGCGAGGCGATCGCCGCCCATGCCGTCGCGCTGCTCAGGAGATCATGAGAGTCCGCTTCGCACCCAGCCCGACGGGGTCGCTGCACGTGGGCAACGCGCGGACGGCGCTGTTCAACTGGCTGCTGGCGCGCGGCCAGGACGGCACCTTCATCCTGCGCGTCGAGGACACCGACGCCGAGCGCTCGACCAGGGAATCGGAAGACAGCATCCTCGAAGACCTGCGCTGGCTCGGCCTCGACTGGGACGAGGGGCCGGACGTCGGCGGATCGTCGGGGCCGTATCGGCAATCGGAGCGGCTGCACCTCTACAGCTCCTACGCCAACGAGCTGCTCGCCGGCGGCCACGCCTATTTCTGTTTCTGCTCCGCTCAGAAACTGGAAGACGACCGGAAGAGCGATCTGGCGGCCGGCCGGCAGCCGAAGTATCACGGCACCTGCCGCGAGATCCCGCCGGAGGAGGCGAAGCGGCGCGTCGAGGCGGGGGACCGCGCGGCGGTCCGCTTCCACATCCCGGAGCACGTCGACGTCGCCTTCCAGGACATCGTCCGCGGCGACGTCACGTTCAACACCGAAGTGATCGGCGACTTCGTGCTGGTGCGCTCGGACGGCCGTCCCGCCTACAACTTCGCCGTCGTGGTGGACGATGCGCTGATGGAGGTGACGCATGTGATCCGCGGCGAGGATCACATCTCGAACACGCCGCGGCAGGTGCTGCTGTATCGGGCGCTCGGCTTCAGCGCGCCGCGGTTCGCGCACCTGTCGCTGGTGCTGGGGCCGGATCACACGCCGCTCTCCAAGCGGCACGGCGCGACGTCGGTGGCGGAGTTCCGCGAGCGCGGCTTTCTGCCGGAGGCGTTGACCAACTATCTCGCGCTGATCGGATGGTCGCCGCGATCGGGCGGCGAGACCGATGCCGAGCTGATGCCGATGGACGAGATGGCGCGCCGCTTCGCGCTCGAGGACGTCGGCCACAGCGCCGGCGTGTTCGATCCCGAGAAGCTGGCGTGGATGAACCGTCAGTACATGAAGGCGGCGTCGCCGGCGCGGCTGG
The DNA here is from genome assembly GCA_035699745.1 of Vicinamibacterales bacterium. NCBI lineage: Bacteria > Pseudomonadati > Acidobacteriota > Vicinamibacteria > Vicinamibacterales > Vicinamibacterales bacterium. The sequence goes on along the minus strand of DASSPH010000008.1, from coordinate 8,135 downwards.
CGGCGGCGAGCGCGCGGTATTTCCAGGCGCGCGCGTGGCTGACCCGGAACACCGACGCGGCGCTGGCGTATCTCGAGTCCCTGCTGCCGATGGCGGTCGGCTCGGTGGATCGGCTCGAGGAGATTCCCGATCGCCTCGCGTTCATCTTCGCGTTCGATCCGGAGGAGGCGCTGCAGCGTCCCGCCGTCGCCGAGATCCTCCACGAGCCCGGCGCGCGCGAGGTGATCGCGGCGCTGCCGGCGGCGATCGACGGGCCGATGCTGGATCGCGAGGCGTTCCGCGCGATGGCGAACCGCGTCAAGGAGCGGACGGGACAGAAAGGGAAGGCGCTGTTCCATCCGATCCGCGTCGCGCTGACCGGCGACGGCGGCGGTCCGGAACTCGACCTCGCCGTCCCCGCCATCGAGCGGGGCGCCCTGCTGCGCCGGGACGCGGGCATGTCGCCGATCACGAGCGCGCGCGATCGGGCGAGGGCGTTTGCCGATGCTGTCGCGCTGTAAGCCGCCCGACGCCCTCACGCTCCGGCACGACGACCGCAACGATCGCGGCGATCGCAAGAGGCTTCGTGGTCTTTGCGTTCGTCGTGAGCTTCCTCTCGGAGCGTAGCCCGTGCTCGTCTACGGCATCAATCCGGTTGCTGAAGCCCTGAAGGCTGGTCGCGTGCGGCGCCTGCGGATCGCTGCGCGGCAGGACCGGCGCATGGACGAGATCCTCGCGCTCGCCGCGACGCGAGGGGTGCGGATCGATCGCGTCGATCCGCAGGCGCTGGATCGCGCCGCGAAGGGGGGCGTGCATCAGGGGGTGATCGCCGAGATCGCCGCGGCGCCCGAGTACTCCGTCGCCGATCTGGTTGTCCCGTCCGGCGGGAGCTTCCCACCGTCCCTCATCGTCGTCCTGGACGGCATCGAGGATCCGCACAATGTCGGCGCGATTCTGCGGACCTGCGACGCCGCGGGCGTGAGCGGCGTCGTCAGGCAGGCGCGCCACTCCGCGGCGCTGGACGGCGTCGCCGGCAAGGCATCCGCCGGTGCGCTCGCGCACGCGCGGATTGCCACGGTGGTGAACATCGCCCGCGCGATCGAGGAACTGAAGGACGCGCAGGTGTGGACGATCGGGCTGGCCGGGGATGCGGCGACGGTGTACACGGACGTGGACTGGACGCTGCCGTCCGCGATCGTGCTTGGCGCCGAAGGCACGGGATTGCGGCGGCTCGTGCGGGAGCGGTGCGATCGGCTGGTCCGGCTGCCCATGCTGGGGGCGGTCGAGAGCCTGAACGTGTCGGTGGCGGCGGGCGTGGTATTATATGAGGCTGTCCGCCAGCGGGCGGGCGGTCACAGTACGCAAGGCTAGGCGCAGCAGGTACTTAGGGCGGGAGCACCGGGTCCGGCTTGCGCCAATGGCACGGAGCGTGCTATTAATACTCTTTTGTCTGGGCTGGCGTAGCTCAGTCCGGTAGAGCAGCTGATTTGTAATCAGCCGGTCGGGGGTTCAAATCCCTTCGCCAGCTTTCCTCCTTCGCTCGGGGACACGCGACGAGCTGCGGAGGACAAGCCGGTGTAAGGGCGCGAGTTCAGAGTTCAGCCACACAACGCATCGGCGAGGTAGCGAAGCGGTCAAACGCAGCAGACTGTAAATCTGTCGGCCTTGCGCCTTCGAAGGTTCGAGTCCTTCCCTCGCCACCAACTTCCGCTCGCTGCGCGAGCTTCGGTTGGCACGCCAGCGAGCGCGGTGCGGAGGGGCGGTGCCGGCCTGCGGCGTTGGTGGCATCAGGTAACGCGCGACCGAGTGAGCGAGAGGCGCGGGACCGACACGGAAGGTCGAGAGGTTCAGCGGGCCTGCTTCGCCGCAGCGATGGGTGAAGTGAGCGATGGGCGGAGTGGGCGCGGTGCGCGGGCCTGCCTCGCCGGAGCGATGGGCGAAGTGGGCGCGAAGGCGGGAGTAACTCAGTGGTAGAGTCACAGCCTTCCAAGCTGTTGGTCGCGGGTTCGATCCCCGTCTCCCGCTCCACTTTCGCTCGGCTGACGCGAGACCGGGCTGCGGTGGGCAGGTCCACTGTGACTCGATGCGTGTGTGGAGGTCGTCGCCGCAGGTGCGCAGCCGACCTGTCGGCCGTAGCTGCGAGCGACGCGAGCGCTTAGCGAAGGCCGATGTAGCTCAGTTGGCAGAGCGCGTCCTTGGTAAGGACGAGGTCACCAGTTCAATCCTGGTCATCGGCTCCATCCTTCGCTCACGGGTGCAGGCGAAGGATGCCCACCGTAGCTCGCTGGTGAGCGAGGCCGAGCGAAGGTGGGCTGACGCTGCGGGACGCGAGCTTCGGATGGCAAGCCAGAGTTTGAGTCAGAGACTTCGGGCGGACGGTAGATAAAACGCGAGGACGGTACAAACGACATGGCCAAAGAGAAATTCGATCGTTCCAAACCCCACGTCAACGTCGGCACCATCGGGCACATCGACCATGGCAAGACGACCCTGACCGCCGCGCTGACCAAGGTCGCCGCGGACAAGGGCTGGGCCAAGTTCGTGCCGTACGACGAGGTTGCCAAGGCGTCCGAGTCGCAGGGGCGTCGTGACGCGACGAAGATCCTGACGATCGCGACGAGCCACGTCGAGTACGCGACCCCGAACCGTCACTACGCGCACGTCGACTGCCCGGGCCACGCCGACTACATCAAGAACATGATCACCGGCGCGGCGCAGATGGACGGCGCCATCCTCGTGGTCAGCGCGGTCGACGGCCCGATGCCGCAGACCCGCGAGCACGTGCTGCTCGCCAAGCAGGTCAACGTGCCGTACATCGTCGTCGCGCTGAACAAGGTCGACGCGGTGGACGATCCCGAACTGGTCGACCTCGTCGAGCTCGAGGTGCGCGAGCTGCTGTCCTCCTACGGCTTCCCCGGCAACGACGTCCCGGTGGTCCGCGTCTCGGCGCTCAAGGCGCTGAACGGCGAGGCCGACGGCGTCGACACGGTGTTGAAGCTGATGGAAGCGCTCGACACCTACATCCCGATGCCGCAGCGCGAGGTCGACAAGCCGTTCCTGATGCCGATCGAAGACGTGTTCTCGATCTCGGGCCGCGGCACCGTCGTCACCGGCCGCGTCGAGCGCGGCAAGGTCAAGGTCGGCGAGGAAATCGAGATCGTCGGATTCAAGCCGACCGAGAAGAAGGTCGTGACCGGCGTCGAGATGTTCCGCAAGCTGCTCGACGAGGGGGTGGCCGGCGACAACATCGGCGTGCTGCTCCGCGGCGTGGAAAAGAACGACGTCGAGCGCGGCCAGGTGCTCTGCAAGCCCGGCTCGATCAAGCCGCACACGAAGTTCAAGGGCGAGGTCTACATCCTCTCGAAGGAAGAGGGCGGCCGCCACACCCCGTTCTTCAACGGCTATCGTCCGCAGTTCTACATCCGCACCACCGACGTCACCGGCTCGCTGAAGCTGCCCGAGGGGGTGGAGATGGTGATGCCGGGGGACAACACCTCGATCACGGCCGAGCTGCACGTGCCGGTCGCGCTCGAGAAGGGCGCGCGCTTCGCCATCCGCGAGGGCGGCCGCACCGTCGGCGCGGGCACGATCTCGGAAATTCTCGAGTAAGGCGCCGCGCCAGCGACAGGGAGCGGGAGTAAATAATGCGGGACATCATCGCCCTGGCGTGCACCGAGTGCAAGCGCCGGAACTACAGCACGACGAAGAACAAAAAGAAGACCAGCGAACGGCTGGAGTTCTCGAAGTACTGCCGGTTCTGCCGCAAGCACACCGGGCATCGCGAGACGAAGTAATTGGCGATTGGCGGTTGGCGATTGCCGATCGACGATTGGCGATTGGTGATTGGCGATCGACGGATTGGTGATTGAAGAGTTAGGACAGTAGCTCAATTGGCAGAGCACCGGTCTCCAAAACCGGGGGTTGGGGGTTCGATTCCCTCCTGTCCTGCCAGTTTGGGAGTCGCTCGGCGATGCAGGCGGCGTGGCGCTGAGTGATCGGATGGCACGCCAGTTTCGGTGGTCCGCCGCCAGCGCGACGGCCCGGCAGACAGCGGCAGGCGGATAGCGGACACGCACATGGCTAGCACGGTCGAGCACACAGAAGACTCTTACGGCGGACGTGCGCGCGAGAGCGTGACCGGCTGGTGGGGACGATCCCGCCGGTTCCTCGCCGAGGTCCGGAACGAGATGGGACGGGTCACCTGGCCGTCGCGCAAGGAAGTCTACGCGACGACCCTCGTGGTGATTCTGTTCTCGATCGTGATGGGCCTGTATCTCTACGTCGTGGACCTCTCGCTGGACGCACTGATCCGGTGGGTCTACCGGACGCTGGGGGCCTAGCGCGTGATGAGTCCGAACGAGTCTGGAACCATGACCGACGATCGCACGAAGCAGTGGTACATCGTGCACACGTACTCCGGCTTTGAGAACAAGGTCAAGGAGTCGCTGGAGCAGCGGGTCACCGCCTATGGACTGCAGGACGAGATCGGCGAAATCCTGATCCCGACCGAACAGGTCGCCGAGATGCGCGGCGGCAAGAAAGTGGTGAGTTCGAAGCGGTTCTTCCCCGGCTACATCCTGGTCGAGATGCACATGTCCGACCACGCGTGGCACGTGGTGAAGAACACGCCCAAGGTGACCGGCTTCGTCGGCGCCGGCGCCAAGCCGACGCCGCTGACGCGCGAAGAGGTCGACCAGATCCTGAACCAGGTCACCGAAGCGGCGGAGAAGCCGAAGCCGAAGTACTCCTTCGACAAGGGGGACCAGGTGCGCATCAACGAGGGCCCCTTCACCAGCTTCAACGGCGTCGTCGACGAAGTGAACAACGAGCGCAACACGCTCAAGGTGATGGTGACGATCTTCGGGCGTTCGACGCCGGTCGAACTGGACTTTTTGCAGGTAGAAAAACTGTAGCTGTCAGCTGCTGCTGCCAGCCCGCCAGCGTCCGGTTTCCAGCCGGTTGCCGCGGGAACGAGCTGGAAGCGGGAAGCCGGGAGCGGGAAGCGAACAGCGAGCTCAGCGAAGTATGGCGAAGAAAATCCAGGCAATGGTGAAGCTCCAGATCGCGGCGGGGAAGGCGACCCCGGCGCCGCCGGTCGGGACCGCGTTGGGTCCCCACGGCGTCAATATCATGGACTTCTGCAAGAACTTCAACGCCAAGACGTCGAAGGACGAAGGGCTGATCATTCCGGTCGTCGTCACCGTCTACGCGGACCGGTCGTATTCCTTCATCACGAAGACGCCGCCGGCGTCGATCCTGCTGAAGCGCGCGGCCAACCTGGCGAAAGGGTCGGCCGAGCCGAACAAGGCCAAGGTCGGGACCGTGACCAGGAAGCAGGTCGAGGAGATCGCCAGGACCAAGCTCCCCGACCTGAATTGCGACACCCTCGACGCCGCGGTGAAGTCGGTAGCGGGTACCGCTCGATCCATGGGGATCGACGTCATCGGATAGCTGCGCTGCCAGCAGCTACCAGCTTCCGGCTTTCAGCCGGTTGCTGCGAGAACGAGCGGGAAGCGGGAAGCGGGAAGCAGGAAGGCGTGGGAGGTCAGCAGGGCTGGCCGCTTGCACCACAAGAGGTAGGACATGCCAAGAGCCGGAAAGAAGTTCGCCGCGGCGCGGGCAGCCGTGCCCGAGCGGCCGCACACGATCGAAGAAGCCGTCCCCCTGATGCAGAAGGTGAAGTTCGCCAAGTTCGACGAGACCGTCGAGCTGGCGCTGCGCCTTGGCGTCGACCCCAAGCACGCCGACCAGATGGTCCGCGGCACCGTCGTCCTGCCCCACGGGCTGGGCAAGAGCAAGAAGGTGCTCGCCATCGCCGGCGGCGACAAGCAGCGTGAGGCCAGCGAGGCCGGCGCCGACCACGTCGGCGGCGAAGAGATGGTGGACAAGATTCAGGGCGGGTTCATGGACTTCGACGCCGTCGTCGCCACGCCCGACATGATGCGCGCGGTCGGCAAGCTCGGGAAGGTGCTCGGCCCGCGCGGCCTGATGCCGAACCCGAAGACCGGCACCGTGACCGTCGACATCGCCAGGGCGGTGCGCGAGATCAAGGCCGGCAAGGTGGAGTTCCGTGTCGACAAGACCGGCATCATCCACGCGCCGGTGGGCAAGGTGTCGTTCCCGGCGCAGAGCCTCATCGAGAACGCCCACGCGCTGGTCGACAGCGTCGTCAAGGCCAAGCCCTCGGCGGCGAAAGGCAAGTACCTCAAGAGCGTCACCCTGTCGTCCACGATGGGCCCCGGCATCACCATCGACACGACGCACGTGACCGACACGGTGAAGCACTGATGGCTGTTACCAGAGAGAGCAAGGTCGAAGAGCTCGCGAGTCTCGAGCAGGCGTTCAAGGGCACCGAGAGTGCCATCCTGGTCGACTATCGCGGCCTGAAGGTTCCCGAGGTCACCGAGCTGCGCCGTCAGGTGCGCGGCGCCAAGGCCTCCTACAAGGTCGTCAAGAACACGCTCGCGAAGCGCGCCGTGAAGGGCACGCCGTTCGAGCCGCTGTCCGAGCAGTTCACCGGCACGACCGCCGTTGCCTACGCGGGCGAGGATCCCGTCGCGCTGGCGAAGGTGCTGACCACCTTCGCGAAGACGACGCCGGCGCTGCAGATCAAGGCCGCGGTGGTCCAGGGGCGCGCCATCAAGGCGGCGGAAGTGACCGACCTTGCGTCGCTCCCCGGCAAGCCGGAGCTGTACGCCAAGTTGTTGTTCCTGCTGCAGGCGCCGATGGTCCAGCTGGTGAGCGTGCTGAACGCCGCGCCGCGCGACCTGATGAGCGTCCTGGTGCAGGCCGAGAAGAAGAAATCCGAAGCGCAGTCATAGGAAGCTTTCAGCGGGAAGCTGGAAGCGGGTAGCTGGAAGCTTTCATCGTAAGGAGAAGACAGTGGCCGAACTGAATCAGCAGCAGGTGGTGGACTACATCAAGGGGATCTCGGTGCTCGAGCTGTCGCAGCTCGTGAAGGCGCTCGAGACGGAGCTCGGCGTCAGCGCCGCGGCGGCGATGCCGATGGCGATGCCGGCCGGCGGCGGCGCGGCGGCCGGCGCGGCCCCGGCGGCGGAAGAGAAGACCGAGTTCACCGCGGTCCTGACCGACGTGGGCACCAACAAGATCAACGTCATCAAGGTCGTCCGCGAGGTCACCAACCTCGGGCTGAAGGAAGCCAAGGATCTCGTCGAGGGCGCGCCCAAGCCGATCAAGGAAGGCATCCCCAAGGACGAGGCCGCGGCGATCGTCAAGAAGTTCGCGGACGTCGGCGCCAAGGTCGAAGTCAAGTAAGCGCCTGCGGCCCGGCGCGCGCCAGCCTTCGCCACGGCTTCGGCTGGTCCGCCGCAGCTTCCGCGGAGGCGGAGGCGTCGCGAGCCGAGCCGCGCGCGTGGGGGTGGGGCCTCACGCGCACTGAAAATGCCGGCTGAACGCCGCCCAGAACGAGCCGGGGCTCACGCCCCGGCTGTACGCATTTGTTCGACCTAGAGGTCTTTTCCAGCATGTACAGCCTTCCCAAGAACGTCTACCGCGAGCGCATCGACTTCTCCAAGATCAAGACCACGGTTCCGATTCCGAACCTGATCGAGATCCAGAAGAAGTCGTACGAGCGCTTTCTGCAGATGAACCGGCTGCCCTCCGAACGGGAGGACGCCGGGCTGCAGTCGGTGTTCAAGTCGGTGTTCCCGATCAGCGACTTCCGCGAGAACTCCTCGCTGGAGTTCATCGAGTATTCGATCGGCAACTGGGAGTGCAAGTGCGGCCGCCTGTCCGGGCTGCACCACCTGCGCCAGCCCTGCACCAGCTGCGGGCACACGCTCATCGCCGATCCCTACGGCGAGCACGAGGTGCTGTGCCCGCGCTGCGGCAAGCCGAACGACGCCCGCGGCGACATCTGCGACATCTGCGGCAACACCGTCGGCCTCAAGCTGAAGTACGACGTCGACGAGTGCCAGGAGCGCGGCATGACCTACGCCGTGCCGCTGAAGGTGACGATCCGCCTCGTGGTCTGGAACAAGGATCCCGAGACCGGGGTGAAGACCATCCGCGACATCAAGGAGCAGGAGGTCTACTACGGCGACATCCCGCTGATGACGGACAACGGCACGTTCATCATCAACGGCACCGAGCGCGTCATCGTGTCGCAGCTCCACCGCTCGCCCGGCGCCTTCTTC
>DASSPH010000007.1 GCA_035699745.1 Vicinamibacterales bacterium | reverse complement strand
GACGGTGCGCGGCGCCTCGGCGCGGCGCGACTGGAAGGGCAGGCTGTTGACGACCTCCCGGACGAGCGTCTGCAGTCCGTAGCCCGATGTCTCGAGCTTCGTGGTGATCTGCCGGATCGTCGGACGATCGTACCGCTCGAGCCCGCGGCCGAGTGAGTAGACGAGCATCTTCTCGGTCAGCGTGCGGGCGAACTCGTCGATCCGCTCGTTGAGGATCTTTCGCATCTCCGCCGGTGTCGAGAAGCGCTTGCCGTCGGGCAGGACGCCGCTCGAATCGACCGGAAAGTCGCCGTCCCTCGTCCGCCACTTGCCGATCGCGTCGTAGTTCTCGAGCGCGAACCCGAGCGGATCCATGCGCGAGTGGCAGGACGCGCAGATGGAGTTCGTCCGATGGCTCTCCATCTGCTGCCGCAGCGACATCTTCGTGCCCACGGCCTGCTCGTCGAGCTGCGGCACGTCGGGCGGGGGCGGCGGCGGGGGCGTGCCGAGAATGTTCTGCAGGATGTACTTCCCGCGTATCACCACCGACGTCCGCGTCGGATAGCTCGACACCGCCAGCACGCTGCCGTGGCCCAGCACGCCTCCGCGCTCCGGCGTCGTCAGCTCGACGCGCCGGAAGGCCGGCCCGTTCACGCCGTCGATGCCGTAATGCTTCGCCAGACGCTCGTTGAGGAACGTGTAGCGCCCGTCGATGAAATCGCCGATGTGGCGGTTCTCCCGGAGCACCGCGTCGAAGAACATCCGCGTCTCGGTCTTGAAATCGTCACGGAGCTCCGGTCCCCACGCCGGGAACTTCTGCGGGTCCGGCTTGATCGTGTCGAGGTTCCGCACCTCGAGCCACTGCCCGGCGAAGTTCTCGGCGAGCGCGGAGGCCCTCGGATCGGCCAGCATCCGCTTCACCTGCGCGTCGAGTACGCCTGGTGCTCGCAGCCGCCGCTGCTCCGCGAGCGACAGCAGCGTGTCGTCGGGCATCGAATTCCACAGGAAGTAGCTCAGCCTCGACGCCAGCTCGACGTCGGTGATCCGGTGCATCCGGGCCGGATCGTTCGGGTAGAGGTCCCGCTCGATGTGGAAGAGGAAGTGCGGCGACACGAGCATCGCCTGGATCGCGAGCCCGATGCCCTGCTCGACGCTCTCCCCGTTGTCGGTCGCCATTTTCACGAAGCGCGTCAGCCCTGTGATTTCAGCGCCCGTGACGGGCCGGCGATACGCCTTGCGCGCGAGCGTGGCGATGATGCGATTGACGCAGGCCGGACCGGACTTCGGATCGCAGACGAGGACCTTCTTGCGGCTCGGCTTCTCACCGGGCGTCGGGAACGGGCCGATGACCGTCACGGCGTTGATCCACTTGTTCACCGTGTCCTTGTAGACATCCTCCTTGGCGATCGTGTTCACGAACGGGTCGTCGACGAATCCGAGCCGAAGCGTGTGATCGCCCTCGGGGATCGAGACGCGGATCCGCTCCTCCGAGTACGGATTGAAATACACGAGCCCCGACGGCTTGGTCTCGACCGGCATCGTGTGCGTGAGCTTGCCGTCGACCCACAGGCCCAGCGTCACGGGAGCCGCGTCCTTGGCGCGCTGGCCGGGCAGCCCGACCTTCAGTTCGTAGTCCGCATCGAAGTCGAAGCGGTGCGTCGCCTCGACGTTGCTGGGATCGAGGCGCCGCAGGCTCTTGAAGCGGGTGCTGTACTCGACTTCGATCGGCTTCGGCAGCTTGCCCGTGGCAATCGCCCTCTCGGAGATCCGCGCCGCGGCCGACAGGTACTTCTCCATCAAAATCGGCGAGACGGTCAGGATCTCGCCGATGTTGTCGAAGCCTTCGCCGGAATCGTCGGTGGGGAAATTCTTGTCGGCGCGGAACTCGATCGCGAGCAGATCGCGGATCGTGTTCGTATATTCCGCGCGGTTCAGCCGGCGGGCCGTGACTCTCCCGGGATCCGGCTTCATGCTGGCGTCGGCGCGGGCGAACTCGGTCTCGAGAAACGAGATGAGCGTCTTGATCTCCGCTTCCGGCCGCTCCACTTCGAGCGGCGGCATCTCGCCGGACTTGAGCTTCGCGAGGATCAGCTCCCACCGCGCGGGGTCGGCGGTGAGCGAATCGGGCGAGCTGTAGAGCGCCACGTCGAGACCGCCCGCGAGTTCAGCGGAGTTGTGGCATTCGCCGCAGGTGTACTGGAAGAGCGAGTGCGTCGCCGCCTTGAACGCCTCGGCCGTCGGGGGATGGTACGCGGGACGTGGTTTCGCGACCGGGGCATTCATCACCGGGCGCTGACCGCGCCCCGCGGGCGCCTTGGCCGGTGCGGACGCCTGTGGGCGAGCCGGGGCCGCGGCGGGTCGCGCCGGCGCCTGACCAGACGGAAGGCTCACTGAGAGCATCCAGGCGATGCCCGCGGTTCCGAACGCAACAGCACGCAGTGTCATGCAGCACCACCCCGGCGTCCCGGCCGCGGCGCCGGCGGCGCCGGCACCAGCGACGTGTATTGAGTCAGGACCCTGGCCTTCTGCGCCGGATCCACGACGAGATACCGATGTCTTCCCTCGGCCTGCGGCGCGAACCGCGTCCGGCCATCGTCGAGCACGCTGATCGTCCCGGGCTCGGAGAGTGTGAAGTACCCCTCATCGGGGAGCGCCGCCTGCAGCACCGCCGCGAGCGCTGGTGCCGGCGCGTCGTACGGCATCGGCTTGTAGGCGCGATACGCGTCGACCACCGGATGCGCCGCCGACCAGGCGAAATCGTTCTCGATACTCGCGCCTGGATACGGCAGCGCGTCGCCGACTTCGCGTCCGACGGCGACGATCGGCGTCGGCCACTCCGCGAACAGCCGCTTCGCGGCCGCGACGTCGGCCTTGATGCTCGACTCGGCCGCACCCGTGGGGAACGTGCCGGCCGCCACCACGAGCGCGCGAACCTTCGAAGTAATCTGCGGACCCGATCGATACAGGTCGAGGATCCTCACGAGCCCGGTCGCGGGCCCCGCGAGCACGATCGCCGCGTTGCCGTCGTGCTGCGCGAGAATCAGATTCCGGATCATCACCGCGCTCTCGGCGGTGCTGACGAGTCCGGTGATGCCGCTGGTGTACTTGGGCGTGCCGTCGGCGGCTTTGCCCGAAAGAATCGCCGCCAAGGCCGGTGCGTCGCCGTTGACGCCCGCGCTCTCCGGCAGGCCGATCATTCCTTCCGACGCGGGGCCGATGCCGCCGCGGCCGGCAACGGGCGCTCCCCGGTAGAACGCGGCGACGACGTCGGCGATCTGCGCGGAGACCAGGCTGGGACGCGACACGCTGAGCGCGATACGGCGGGCCTGCGTCTTCGCCGTCAGCCCGTTGAGCATCGCGATCGCCAGCAGCGCGTCGATGCGGTTGCCGACGTCGCCGTCGAAGGCGATGCCAATCGGGGGGCGAGCCGCGCCGCGCCCGGTGGGTGGCTGCATGGCGGGTGACAACGACTACGTCAGGCTGGCCGGGTCCAGGTGTCCGGACGCGTCGCCGAAGTTCTCCATCGGCACGCCCATGCGCTCCATCAGCGTCAGATGGAAGTTCGAC
>DASSPH010000006.1 GCA_035699745.1 Vicinamibacterales bacterium | reverse complement strand
CTTCAAGGTCGCGCGCCGCGACGGCCAGGAGCTGAACGCCTCGCCGGAATTCGACGACTGCGCCCGCCTTGCGGCGCAACACGGCGTCTCGATCAAGGCCGTGCAGGCGGCGGCGATCAAGAGCCGGGGTCAGTAGCCGGTGGCCAGTTGCCGGTTACCGGTTGCCGGTTGCCGGTTGCCGGTTACCGGTTACCGGTTACCGGTTACCGGTTACTGGTTACCGGTTACTGGTTACTGGTTACTGGTTACCGGTTACCGGTTACTGGCTACCGGTTACTGGTTACTCAATCAGATCTCCGCGTTCCCGCAGGCTCGCGTAGCGGCTCTCCGCCACGATGATGTGATCCAGCACGGTGATGCCCATCAGATCGCCGGCGCGGATCATCCGCTTCGTCAGCGCCACGTCGTCCGCGCTCGGCGCCGGGTCGCCGGACGGATGGTTGTGGAACAGCACCAGCGCCGAGGCGCCGGCGATCGCCGCGGCCCGGAACACGTCGCGCGGATGGACGATGCTGGCGTCGAGCGTGCCGACCGACAGCAGCGTCGTGCGGGTGACGCGGTGCTTGGTGTCGAGCAGCAGCAGCCCGAAGTGCTCGACCGGCAGCGCCCCGAACTGCGGCACCAGCAGCTGCGCGGCATCGACGGCGCACAGGATCTGGGTGCGCTCGCGGCGCGGCCGGACCAGCGTCCGCCGTCCGGCCTCGATCGCGGCGAGCAACTGCGCCGCCCGGGCGCAGCCGATTCCGGGCACGCCGCGCAGGTCGTCCGGCGTGGCGCGGGCGAGGCCGTGGAGGCCGCCGACCGCCGCCAGCACCGCGTTGGCAAGGTCCAGCGCGCCGGCGCGCGGGTCGCCGTGCCCGAGCACGATCGCGAGCAGCTCGTTGTCGCCCAACCCGGCCGCACCGACGCGCTCGAGCTTCTCGCGCGGCCGATCGTGCGGCGCGACACTCTTCATCGGCGGCCGCGCTCCCCGGCGGCTTCGCCGAACGTCCCCGCGGCAATGCAGATATACTTCGAGGTTGTGCGTCGCCTGGCGATCATCGCCGTTCTGCTCTCCGTCCTCACCGGCTGTTCCGGCCCCCCACAGAAGGAAATCGATCAAGCGCGGAGCGCGCTCGACGCGGCGCGCGGCGCCGGCGCCGAGCGGTACGCCTCGGCCGAGTACGCGGCGGCCGCGTCGTCGCTCGACAAGGCCAACGCCGCCGTCGCGCAGCGCGATTACCGGCAGGCGCTGAACTACGCGCTCGACTCGCGCCAGCGCGCGGTCGAAGCGGAGCGTCAGGCGGCGGACGGCCGCGCGCGCGCCAAGGCGCAGACCGAAGCGCTCTACGGCGAGGTGGCGTCGATGACCAACCGCCTCCAGACCGCGCTGCGCTCGGCAGAAACTGCCGTCCCTGCCAAATCGCTCCGCGCCGGGCAGGCCTCGCTGCGCGATGCGCGGGCACACCTGCAAAAAGCGAGCGCGGCGATAAGTGCAGGGAATTTCGAGGAGGCGACGAAACTGCTCACCGATGTACGCGGAAAGGTCGAACCGGCCCTGACGAACGTGCAGAATATTCCGCGCGCGAAGGACACCCGGGGCGCGCGGCGGATCCGGAAGGACTAGGCGATCCACCGCCCGTCGAAGACGATCTCGGCCCAGCCGGTCAGAAACAATCCCGCGCTGTTCCACTCGACGCGCTGCTCGCCTCCCGGTGAAGCGACCTGCACGTCCCGCGGCGCGCCGCCGTACGACATCGCCGCCACTGCCGCGGCGCACGCCCCCGTGCCGGACGCCTCCGTCGGACCGACGCCGCGCTCCCAGATCAGGATCCGCACGCGGTTGGGCGGCTCCACCGAGGCCAGCTCCACGTTGGTCCCCTGCGGGAACGCGGGATGAATGGCGAGCCGCGACGCCAGGGCGTGCAGGCGCGCCTCGCTGACCTCGCCGAGGACCACGCACTGCGGGTTGCCGACGCGCAGCGTCACCGCCTCCACTGCCGCGCCGTCGACGTCGATCGTCCGTTTCGCGATCTGTTCGGGCTGCCCCATCGCGGCGCGAAACGTGAGGCGGCGCCCGCCGGTTTCGAGCAGCTCGAGCGATTTGATCCCGGCGTCCGTTTCGATGTCGATCGACCCGCCGGGCCGCAGGTCTCTGACCTTCGCCAGCCACGCGGCAAGACATCGCACGCCGTTGCCGGACACTTCGGAGTAGCTGCCGTCGGCGTTCAGCAGCTGCATCCGCGCGCCTCGCGGGCCGTCCGCGTAGGTGATCATTCCGTCCGCGCCGATGCCGCGATGCCGATCGCAGAGGTCGCGCGACAACTGCGCGCGATTGGCGCCGGGAGGGACGTCCTGCTCCTGGATCAGCAGGAAGTCGTTGCCGTAGGCGTGGGCCTTGACGAGCTTCATCGTCACTTCGTGCAGAACGCCAGCAGGTGCCAGCCGAAGCGGCGGACCCAGCGGCGCGGCAGCGCGTTGAAAGCGCCGACGAAGACGGTGTTGAACAGCGTGCCCTTCCAGCCGCCGTGCAGCCGCGACTTCACCGGGAACCGCTCCGCGACGATCCGCACCTCGCGGAAGCCGGTCAGGAGGCCGCGGAACTCGCCGGCGCTGTAACGGCGCAGCACCGGGGCGTCTTCGTGCTCGAGCGGCACCTTCATCACCTTGGAGAGCGCGTTCAGCCACGACAGGCGGTTGTAGACCTGGAACACGGCGGCGCCCCCCGGCTTCAGCACGCGGCGGCATTCGTTCACCAGCGCGCGATCGCCCGACGTGTACTGCACGACGCCGTGGGCGAACACCAGATCGAACTCGTCATCCGCGAAGGGCAGCTGCTCGCCGTCCGCTTCGCGCAGATCGGCGGTGAGCCCCTGTTGCGCGAAGTTCTGCCTCGCCAGGGCGATCGCCGAGGAGGAGATGTCGACGCCGCTGACGATCGCGCCGCCGCGGGCGAAGCGCATCAGATCGGTGCCGGCGCCGCAGCCGACGTCGAGCACTTTCCGGCCGCGATAGCCGTGGAAATCGATCAGCCGCGGGAGGTGGTGCAGCTTCTCGAAGTGATACTGGTCGAGATCGGCGAAGAACTCGCGCGTGCCCGGCGCGTGCGTGCTGATGTCGAGATCGTGGATGTGGTGGTTCCAGTAGTCGCGGACCGCGGCGTTGTTTGTCATCCGGTGAGGCCACTATAAGATACCTCGCTGATGCAGGCGCGGGACTTCGACGCTCTGGGATCGACGGCTTACGACGTCCTCGTCGTCGGCGGCGGCATTCACGGCCTGGCCACCGCGCTCGATGCGGCCGCGCGCGGACTTCGGGTCGCGCTGGTCGAAGCCGGGGATTTCGCCGCCGCTGCATCGTTCAACCACCAGCGCACCGCGCACGGCGGTCTCCGGTCCCTGCAGTCCGGCCGTCTCGGCCACGCGCGCCAATCGATTTACGAGCGGCGCGCACTGGCGCGCATCGCGCCGCGGCTCCTCCGGCCGCTGCCGTTCATGGTCGGCACGTATCGCTCGCTGATCCGCAGCCGGCTCGCGCTGCGCGCCGCGTTCCGGCTGGATCGCTGGCTCGGGCGCCATCGCAACGACGGGCTCGAGCCGGAGCTGCACCTGCCCCCCGCCAAGCTCGTTTCGCGCGCGGCGACGCTCAAACTGTTCCCTGGCATTCGACAGGACGGGCTGACCGGCGGCGCCAACTGGTACGACTATCAGATCGTCCACACGAACCGGCTCGCCATCGCCTTCGCGGAGGGTGCCGCCGCCCGCGGTGCGCGGCTGTTGAACCACGCCAGTGCGGTTGCCGCCCTGAAGGACCCCGGCGGCCGTGTGACGGGCATGCGGGTTCGTGACGGGCTCACCGGGAACGAGATCGACGTACACGCGCGGGTCACCATCAACTGTGCCGGCGCAGGCGTCAACCGGGTCCTGGCGCTCTTCGGCGTCCGCCGCGAGATTCCGCTTGCGAAGGCGATGAACCTGGTGACGTCGAAGCCGGCGAGCGATATCGCGCTGGCTGCTCCCGCCGGAACCCGGACCGGGAAGGCAGGCCGATTCCTCACGCTCGTGCCCTGGCACGGGCGAGCGCTGATCGGCACGTGGCATTCCCACGATTTCAGGACCGCCGCCGACCTCGGCGTGGACGAAGCCGAAGTCGCCGAGCTGGTCGACGCGGCAAACAGCGCGTTCCCGGCGCTGAAGATGACGCGCGGTGACGTCACCCTGGTGCACCGCGGGATCGTGCCCGCCTTCGCCCAGCGCGCCGGCTCGGGCAGGCCCGCGCAAGCCGAGCTTCTGGCCTCGCCGAAATTCTTCGATCATGCGCGCGACGGCGTCGCCGGTGCGATGACCGTCGTCGGCGTCAAGTACACGACCGCGCGCGCCGTCGGCGCGCGCGCCGCCGCGCTTGCCGCGAAGGCGCTCGGCGGCTCGACCCGGACCAGCGATACCGCCACGGCGATGCTTCCGGGCGCCGGCATCGCCGATCATGAGGCGCTCACCATCGAAACCGCGCGGGCGGTCGGGCTCGAGCTGGCTCCCCCCATCATCCGGCGCCTCACCGGCATCTACGGCGATCGCTGCGCCGCGATCGTGCGGCTCATGGCCGAGCGCAGCGATTGGCGCATGCCGCTCGTACCGGGGCGGCCGATCGTGGGCGCGGAAGTGGTTCACGCGATTCGCGCCGAGATGGCGTGCACGCTTGCCGATGTCGTCATCCGGCGCAGCGAACTGGGCGCGATGGAGCACCCGGGGGACGACCTCGTCGCCGCATGCGCGCGGATCGCGGCGGAGGAGCTCGTGTGGGACGCGGCGCGCCAGGAGGCAGAGGTAGCCGCGGTGACCGCGTTCTACGCCTGAGGCATTCGGTTTGCAGCGTCGCCGCCCGTGGGGGTGGTGACGGAGATCGCGCGACGCTGGAGCACACGAGGGCTGCGCTCCGCATTGCGGAACGTCGCCGCCGAAGCGCAGATCATGCGCCGGCACCGCGCGGGGCTGCGGGACGCGCGGAAGTTCGGCGAGGCCCGAGGGCTGCGCATCCAGCTCGGATCCGGAGGACAACCGAAGCCCGGCTGGGTGAACGTCGATCTGACCGCAGACGCCGACCTGCAACTCGACCTGCGGGAGCGGTTGCCGTTCCGTGACGACGCGGCGGCGATCGTGTACGCCGAACACGTACTCGAGCACCTCGTCTACCCGGGAGAGGTCCGGCACCTGCTCAGCGAGGTGCACCGCATCCTGGAACCGGGCGGGGTGGTGAAGCTCGTCGTGCCCGATGCCGGACGGGCGCTGGAGGCCTACGGACTGCGTGAACGCGACTTCTTCGCCGCGCGGCGCGTGCGGTCCTACCTGACGGAGGAGCCGCCGACGCCGATGCACATCATCAATTACATCTTCCGGCAGGATGGCCAGCATCGGTACGCGTACGACGAGGAGACGCTGGCGCAGGTGCTCCAGCTGGCCGGATTCGTCAACGCGCGCCCCCGTCCGTTCGATCCCGAGATCGATTCCGAGCGCCGGCGCGGCGTCAACAGTCTCTACATGGAAGCCGAGAAGCCTACTTCCGCTCGATCGCCGGCACCCTCCCCGCCATCGCCTTGTTGAACGCGGGGATATCGACCGCCTGCAGCCTGTCGAAACCGGACCGCGCTTCCTTGAGGTCCTTTTCGATGACCTCCAGCACCTGCATCTGGGTATCGGTCGGCTTGTAATCGATGCTCCCCGCTTCGTCTGACGCGCCCTGGCCGACGCCGCCGCTGAGCCAGATGAGGTTCATGTAGACCTTGTAGGCCTCGGGGAAGTACTTGTCGTCGCTGTGAATCTCGGACCGGGACACCAGCAGGTTCTCCACGTCCCAAATCTTCTTGTCGAGCTCCCTCAGCGATTTCAGGACCGCCGGCTTCTTTTCGTTCGCCTTGATCTGATCCTCGATCTGCTTGCGCCAGATCTCCATCGTGTTGACCATCTCGGAGGTCAGCGTCAGGTTGTCGCGGATCCGCATCTGCGTCGCGCTCGAGGTCTGCAGATCCTCGATCGACGAGGCGATCGCCGGATCCTTGATGACCTCGAACGGCTGGCTGTGCGTGGTGCCGTCGACCGTGAACCGGACGGTGTATTTGCCCGGAGCCGCCATCGGGATCCCCGTCTGCGGCGTGATGCCCCAGTGAGTGATCCGGCGGACGTCCGTGTTCTGGAACCGGGCTTCCTCCCAGATGTGCGGATTGTCCGGCGGCGTCGTCCGCAGCTCCACCAGCCTGGGCGGATCCATCAGCAGGTCCCAATTGATGCCGTTCATGCCGGCGCGTGCGGAGACCATCTGTGTGCGGATGACCTTGCCGGACGCGTCGACGATCTCCATTTTCACCGGCGCGGACGGCGCGGCGGCCAGCGCGAGCTGGAAGTGCGGCCGCCCGAACTGCGTGAACACGCTCCGCGCCATCCGGATGATCGGCGCCGGTTCGTAGAGCTTCGTCGTCCCGGGCGGAGGCGGCAACGGCGAACCGGTCTGCTCGAGCAGCGTGATGTTCGGCAGGATGTAGAGGCCGCGGCCGTAGGTCGAGACGGCGACGTCGTGGAACCGCGGTTCCACGGTGATCCAGGTGACCGGCGCGGGCGGCAGCCCTTCCCTGAACCGCGTCCACGTGCCGCCGTCGTCCAGCGAGTAATAGAAGGCGCGGCCCGTGCCGGCGAACAGCATGCCCTTGCGGTTCGGGTTGCCCGACATCGACAGCACGTAGTCGAGAGGATGGCCGGTCGGAATGTTGCCGGTGACCTTGGTCCAGCTCGCGCCGTAGTCGGTCGTCTTGAACATGTAGGGCTTGCGATCGTCCATCAGGTGGTACGACACGGCGACGTAGGCGGTCGCGGCATCGAACGTCGAGGGCCAGATCTGATTGAACGCGCCCCACTCCTTCAGATCGGGAAAGTTCCTGGTCAGGTCGTTCCAGGTCTTGCCGTTATCCCGCGTGTTCCACATCTTGCCGTCGTTGGTCCCGGCCCAGATCAGTCCCTGCTGGATCTTCGAGTACTCGATGCTCCACACCACCTCGCCGTTGTACTGGCCGAGGTTGTCGCCGACGATCCCGCCGTTCGAGACGATGCGCGACGGATCCCTGGTCGAGAGATCGGGACTGAACTCGGTCCACGACTGCCCGCCGTTGTCGGTCTTGAGAATCAGCTGGCAGCCGTACAGCACGTTTTTCGTGTCGAACGGATCGATCGCCATCGGCGACGTCCAGTGGCAGCGGTACTTCGTCTCGTTGGGCGGTGAGTCCAGCGTGACCATCCAGGGCTGGATGGATCGCGCCGTCCCGGTACGCGCGTCCCAGCGCGTGACCTTGTTGCCGTAGCAGCTCGCGTAGACGATGTCGGCGTTGCCCGGGTCGGGAATCGTGAAGCCCGACTCGCACCCGCCGATGTTCGGCTGCCACGCGAGCGCCGGACCGCCGCGGCCGCGGCCGCCGCCGAATCCGCCGCCACGTCCGCCGCGCCCGGCGGCGGGCGGCGCCGGCATCGTGCTGCCTTCCGGCAGGCGTCCGTTCGCGGTGTCTTCCGACACCGTCGCGGGTCCGCGCATCGTCCCGTCGTCCTGCCGGTTGCTGTAGATCCAGTACGGCACGCGGTTGTCGACGTGTACGTGGTACATCTGCCCGTTGGGAATGCGGATGCTCTGCGGGCCGTTCGGCGTGTTGATCGAGGCGCCGCCGTCGTCCACCGTGATGTAGCGCTTGGGATCCCTGGGATCGATCCACACGTCATGGCAGTCGCCGCAGCTCGCCTGCCCCTGCACGAACGGGAAGGTGCCGCCGTTGCCGCTGAAGTTCTTCCCGCCGTCCTGCGAGCGGTGCATGCTGCTCGACATGATGAAGATGTCGTCGGGGTTCTGCGGGTTGACGACCATCCGGATGTAATAGCCGGCGCGGCCGATCAGCGAGCGATCCCAGCTCACGACGCGCCAGCTCGCACCGGCGTCGTCCGAGCGCCACACCGATCCCTGGTTCGCGGTCTGAATCAGCGCGTACATGCGGCTGCTGTCCGACGGCGCGATCTGGACGTCGACCTTGCCGACCGGCGGCTTCGGCATGCCGTTGGTGATGCGGGTCCACTTCGCGCCGCCGTCCCGGGTGATGAACACGCCGCTGCCCGGGCCGCCGCTGCGCTGCACCCAGGTCTTCTGCTCCGCCTGCCATGTGCCGGCGAGCAGGATGTCGGGGTTCTTCTGATCGATCGTGAGGCCCGAGCATCCGGTATTGCCGTCGACGAACAGCACGCGCTGCCAGTTGACGCCGCCGTCCGTCGTCTTGAAGACGCCGCGCTCCTCCTGCGGGCCGGTCATGCGGCCGGTCGAGCACACGTAGACGATGTTGGGATCCTTCGGATGGATGATGACGCGCGCGATGCGTCCCGTCTCGCGCAGTCCCATGTGCTTCCAGGTCTTGCCGGCATCCTTCGAGACATAGACGCCGTCGCCCATCACGTCGCTGTAGCGGATGACCCACGGCTCGCCGGTGCCGACCCAGACGATGTTCGGATCGGTGTCGGCGACGGCAATCGCGCCGATCGCCGCGACCGGCTGGTCGTCGAAGATCGGCGCGAACGTGGCGCCGGCGTCGGTCGATTTCCACACACCGCCTGACGCGGAGCCGAGATAGTAGACGTTCGGATCGCCGGGAACGCCGGAGACCGTGGCGATGCGGCCCGCGGCCGCGGGGCCCATGTAGCGGAATTTGAGCGGCTCGGGCGTGCTCGACTGCTGCGGACCCGCGGGCCCTCCGCCGCGCTGCGCCGACCCGGCGAGGGAGAATGCCGCCGCGCACACGACGGCCAGGGAGAAGGTGCGCCATGAGAGCTTCATGGCGGGAAACTATAGCAGGTGGATTCCGCCTTCCGGCGGAAGATCCGGCGTCTACGGTACGGTGAAACCCTTGAACACCCAGGTCGCGCCCGCCGTGATCCCGAAGCCGGGGTCGCGGGAGGTGAGGCCGAGGAGGACGCCGGCGTCGAGACGGACGGTGCCGCGCGTGATCCGGCCGCCGATGCGGATGGTCGAGCGGCTCTCCGTTCCCGCCGGGGCCGTTCCGCTGCGCGTCGTCGCGCGGCCGTTCAGCTCGCCCACCACTTCGATCCCCTCGCGCACCGCGCGCGCCACCGACAGCCCGTACAGCAGAACGTCATTCTGATTGTCGCCGCGCGTCGGGTCGCCGAGGATGCCGAGGCCGACGTTGCCGACGACGCGGATCGATCGGACGGTCTTGCCGACCAGGACCTGCGCGTGGAAGTCGGTCGTGTCGAGGCCGAGTCCGCTTTCATTGCTGGCGTTCGGAAGCTTGGTGGCGAATCGGACGCCGAGCGCCGGCCGCGACGCGGTCTCCCCCAGGATGCGGATCTTCGTGGCAAGGACGATGTCCTCGACGTCCGTGGTGCTGGAGCCGGAGACGTCGAGTTGATCGGCGAGCGGCGCGGCGCCGACGCCGGAGCGGACGATCGACAGCCGGTTGTAGATGCCGCCGTCGATCTGCAGCTCGGCGATGGAGCTGATGCCGAGGCTGACGCCGAGTGTCGGCAGCCGCAGCAGATTGCCTTGGAGGCCGGAGGCCGGATAGAGGATGTCGCGGCTGATCTCGAACCCGCCTTCGAGCAGGACGAGCCCCGCGCCGATCACCTCCGGATCCTCGGTCACCAGTGGCCGCTGCTGCGCCGCCGCGGGCGTCGCGACGAGCGCGGCCGCCAGAACCATCCAACCCAATCGACGTCGTCGTGTCATGTCACCTCCAGGGGGTCAGGTCTGTAAACGGGCAGAACCGGGTGCCAGGTCTGCGAAGGCGCAAAGCCGGGTGCCAGGTCTGCGAAGGGGCAGAGCCGGGTGCCAGGTCTGCAAACGGACGCAGCCGGGTGCCAGGTCTGCGAACGCGCAGAAACCGGGTCAAGTCTACTTACGAACCAACTTTAGAGGGATTTCAGGGCGGGCTGCCCAGGCGTCCGTCCGCAGACCTGTCCCCGGGACGCCCGTTTCCAGACCTGTCCCCGGAGCGCCCGTTTCCAGACCTGCCCCCGGAGCGCCCGTTTGCAGACCTGACCCCGGAGCGCCCGTTTGCAGACCTGACCCCGGGGCGCCCGTTTCCAGACCGGACCCCGGAGCGCCCGTTTGCAGACCTGACCCCGGGCGCAGCAGCAGGTGCCGCGGGTTCACGTTACCGAGCGCTTTCAGGATCGAGCTCTTCACCTCCGGGTGCTCCACCTCGAGCTGCGCGATCAGGCGCTTCATCCGCTGCCGCTGCAGACTGAGGTCGCCGCACGCCGGACAGCAGCAGCCGATAATCGGCAGATTCGCTTCCTTGGCATACGCGCGCGCTTCCGACTCCAGCACATAAGCCAGCGGGCGGATGACGACGTGGCGTCCGTTGTCGGACACGAGGCGCGCCGGCATGGCCTTGATGGCTCCCTGGAAGAAGACGTTCAGCAGCAGCGTCTCGATGAAATCGTCGGCGTGGTGGCCGAGGGCGATCTTGGTGGCACCGACCGTGGCGGCCAGGCGATACAGAGCCCCGCGGCGCAGCCGGGCGCACAGCGAGCACGGCGTCTCGCTGGTGTCGAGGATCTCCTCGATGGTCTCGCCGATGCTGGTGTGCTCGACGTGGAGCTCCCAGCCCCGGGCGGCGCAGGTGTCCGTGAGCTTGTGATGCTCGTAGCCTTCGTAGCCGGAGTCGATGTTCACCGCGACGATCGAAAAATCGATCGGCGCCCGCTTCTGCAGCACGTCGAGGATCTGGATCAGGGCCCAGCTGTCCTTGCCGCCGGACAGGCCGACCATGATGCGATCGCCGTCCTCGATCAAGCCGTGATCGGTGATCGCGCGGGTGACCTTCTTGGCGATCCGGGTTTCGAGTTCCGACGCGTAAGCCATAGGATTCTTCCGCCTGAAGGCAGACGCCGCACCTTTAAGCGACGGCGCGTTTCAGGAGGCCACTCGCGTGGCTCCCACCTTCAGGTGGAAGTCATTGTACGACGAGCTGTCGGACGGTCGCGGGCCACGTCAGCCGTGTGCCGGCCGCGTGGGCCGCGATGCCCATCCGCTCCGCCAGTGCCGGATCGTCAGACAGGAGCCGCATCGCGCGCGCGATCCCTTCCGGGGTGGGGTCGCAGACGAACCCGCTGACGCCATCCTCGACGAGCTCGGCCGGCCCACCCGAGTCGCGACAGGTGACGACGGCGCGCCGGGACGCGAACGCTTCGACGGTCACGAACCCGAAGTCCTCTTGAAAGGGCGGGAACAGCACGGCACGGCAGCCGGCCAGCCGATCCAGCAGCTGCTCTTCAGTGAGCCGGCCCGGGAACGTCACGCGGTTGGCGACCCCGAGCTCGGACGCGAGCCGCTCGAGCGGGCCGCGCTCCTCGCCATCCCCGGCCATCGTCACCTCCAGGCCGGCGCCGTCGGCGGTCGCGAGGGCACGGACGACGAGGTCGGCGCGCTTCAGCCGATCGAGCCTGGACACGAACAGGAAGGCAGGCCCATACGGTTCCGCGCGATACGCGCGCTGCGGCGCCGGTGGATAGAGGACCGTCGACCGCAGCGACGGCCACATCGCCAGCCGTTGCTGGATCGTCCGCGACTGGACGAACAGCCTCGTCACGTTCCGGGTGAGCAGGTAGCGGTCGGCCGCGTGAATCGCGCGGCGGCGGAGCCGTTCCTTGATGAGGCCCTGCGGGCTCAGCGTCGCGCTGAATCGCGGCCACAGGTCGTAGTACTCGCGCATCGTGTGATTGAGCCAGCACACGTGCCGCGGATGCCGCACGGCGTAGCTGGGGTACCGCAGGCTGATCACCTGGTCGATCCTCCGCCCCTCGCTCGAGGTGACATCGGTCAGCCAGGTCGCCGCATACGAGGAGGCCTGGCGCCCGAACCGGTTCTGGGGGGTGACGACGATGTGCGCGTCATGACCGGATTGGCGCAGCGCCTGCGTCAACTCCCGCGCGATCACCATGTGGCCGCCTTCGGCCATCGGCGGGCTCGAGGTGACGACCGCGATCCTCATTGCGGACGCGCTTCGAGCATCGGCTT